>JAFGDI010000178.1 GCA_016932145.1 Sedimentisphaerales bacterium | reverse complement strand
TAAGAAACAAGCTCATGATTCTCGTCCCGACATTCATCGGGACTCGAAGCTGTCTGATTTTTATTGCAGACAAAGTCTGCTTAAATACGCCTCGCCGAAGGCGAAACCTCAACTTATTTCTTGTTTCTTATTTCTTATTACTTTAACCGTGTGAACGGTTACACTGATTTTAAGTAAGAAAAAAGTAATGCAGGTATCTGATTCCGTATTTGATACCTGTTTTTTTCTTGCTCTTTCGGGTTTAGTTATATAATCTTATTGGTTTAAGTGATTTAAGGCTTTTAATGCCGGGCTTTGGCTTTGTATGCAGCCGGGGGGCTGTGCTTATGCCAAAGACGGACGAAAGAGAAAAAATATGCCCGCAAAACTAGATATGAGCAAAAAGGTCTTTGGTAAGTGTACTTTCCCGGGTGGAGTTCATCCGCCGCATCGCAAATTAACCGAAGGTTTACCGGTTGAAAGGGTATCATTGACACCTGGCCACGATGTTGTTATACCTATGGTTCAGCATATAGGAGCACCGTGTAAGCCTGTTGTTGCCCTTAAACAGGAGGTTAAAGCCGGTGAGGTTATTGGCCGGGCCGATGCTTTTGTCTCTGCTCCGGTTCATAGCCCCTGTAATGGTGTTGTAAAGAGCATTATTCCGCTTTTTCACCCTTCCGGCCGTAAGATCGAATCTGTAGTAATTACTGTAGGTGAGCAGCAGCCAGAGCCAAAGCCCTGGCAGGAGTTCCCGGCGGAATTCGACCTGAATGCTATCTCGCCAGAAACCATTGCCCAGGTCTCGGATAATTGCGGCCTGGTCGGAGCTGGTGGTGCGGCGTTTCCTACCAGAGTCAAGCTGGTTGCTAATCCGGCTAAACCTATTGATGTTGTACTGCTAAATGGTTGTGAATGCGAGCCTTATCTCACTAGCGATCATCGACTTATGCTCGAAAGCCCTCTGTCGATAATAACCGGCCTGAGACTGGCTATGCGTGCTGTTGGGGCGGCAAAGGGTATTATTGCTATCGAAGATAATAAGCAGGATGCTATTAACAAAATGTTTGATCTGGTTAAAAAGATCGATGGCCTTCATATTGCGGTGTGTAAGACTAAATATCCTCAGGGGGGCGAAAAGCAGCTTATTCGCGCTGTAACTGGACGCGAAGTGCCTCTGTGGGGCTTACCTATGGATGTTGGGGTTATGGTAAGCAATGTTGGTACTGCTTCTACACTGGCCTGGAGCTGCTTTGATGGCAGGGTGTTCAATGAACGCATTGTTACCGTTACGGGCAAAGGTGTTAACCGGCCAGGTAATTATATGGTACCTGTGGGAATGAAGGTTGAAGACTTACTGGCTCATTGTGGCGGTATTAAGAACAATGTAGCCAAGATACTGCTTGGCGGCCCTATGATGGGTGCTACAGCTTACAGGCTTGATGTGCCGGTTATGAAGGGCACTAGCGGCATTACTGTAATGACAGACGATGAATACCGCCTGCTTGATGAGACCGCCTGTATTCGTTGCAGTCGTTGTGTTGATAATTGCCCTGTACGCCTTTTGCCGACAACTATCGCCCATGCAGTAAAGGCCAGAGATATACAAAAAGCGGTTGATAACCATATTACCGCTTGTATAGAATGCGGTTGTTGCAGTTATGTCTGTCCTGCCCAGATACCTCTGGTGCAGTATATCAGGGCTGGCAAGATTAAAGCCAGAGAGCTTAAAAAATAACTACTCGTTTACATGGTAACATGTGTATGGGTATATGTCGCTGGATATATTTTTGAAAAAAAACAGGCCCGCACCCTGACAGTGCGGCCTGTTTAAAAGCATTCGACTTTTGTGAGCATCAATTACCCGGCAGCTCTTACCGGCATCTTAAGAATCAAGCTCGATCAGCCCGGCATGAAACAATAATTGGTCAAACAACAGACACAACTGATAGTTCCAACGGGCAGGTTCGCAAAAGCCACCTGAGTAAATGCTCAAAAAGGTATGGCAACAATGATTATTTGTTGTTATCAGTCTCTTCTAACATCTTACGAAGGTAGCCATTCTCGCGACGAGTAGCTTCCAGATCGAAAAGCAGATATTTAATGCTCAGTCTGAGGTAGTCCAGCGAATCCTGTAATGAAGATACGCTTTTCTTCAGCTGGGCGTGACGCTGCTTTGTCTCCTCTGCAAGCGATTCGAGCTTCTTTCTTTGAGAAGCCGGAAGTGTACCGATTTCCTTGACAAGTTCACCAAGTTTCTTTTGGAAAGTTGCTTCGTCCATGCTACTGCTCCTATGGCAAATATTGGGTTATGTAATATACTATTTCTCTGTTTTCTCTTCCTGATTTCGATCAGTAAGACCCTACGCTTTCATTATACCAGATAAATAATATTCGATGCAAAGCATTTTGTAAATATAAGTAATAAGTTGCTGTTAATTAAGGTGTTACATATTTTTTATGCCGTCTGTATTGCGTAGTCCGATTATGCAGTTTTTGACGGATGTTTATTTTAGTAAACATGTGTTTAGTAGTTATCTAATTGTATTTTACTGCCATAAAAGGTCTTATGTTATTATAGGCACTTATCGGACCATTCCCGCCAATAATGCATTCTGGCAATTAGTCATCAGAATTGTTATAATGCAGATATGAATAATAATGAGAAAAAAACAAGATTGCCTCATTGGCTGAAAGTAAAATATGGCTCTGGAGGCAGTTATAATAAAGTCGATGATCTGTTAAAAGAACTGAAATTGGCTACTGTTTGCCAGAGTGCCTGTTGTCCGAATCGGTCAGAGTGTTTCAGTTGTGGTACGGCTACATTTATGATCATGGGCGAGGTATGCAGCAGGAATTGCCGGTTTTGTGCCGTAGCACATGGTGAAATGGGGCCTCTTGACCCAACAGAGCCGCAGAGACTGGCCCAGGCTGTTACTAGTCTCAAGCTCAAGCATGTGGTTATTACCTCTGTTACTCGTGACGACCTGGAGGACGGCGGCGCGGCGCATTTTGCCCAATGTATCAGCGAGGTTCGCAAAGCCGCATCTGGTACTACCATTGAGGTGCTAACCCCTGATTTTATGCTCAGGCATGCGTCATTGGACCTGGTAGCTGATGCCGGTCCGGATGTCTTTAATCACAATGTTGAGACAACTCGTGAATTAACCAGGTCGATCCGCAGTAATGCCGACTATGACCGTTCGCTGGCAGTATTACGCTATATGGCGGATAAGAAGCATGATTGGAAGATCAAAAGCGGTTTTATGGTGGGTTTAGGTGAAAGTTTTGACGATTTGGTTGCAGTAATGACTGATCTGCACAATGCAGGTGTTAATATGCTGACCATAGGCCAATATCTCAGACCGTCTAAAGACAATGTGGAAGTTGTCAGGTATTATCCGCCGAAGGAATTTGCAGAACTGAAAAAGGCAGGTGAAAAGATCGGCTTCCAGCACATAGCTGCCGGACCGTTCGTTCGCAGTAGCTACCATGCTGAATTGAGCCTTAAGGACACTGACAAGAAGCAGGTATGAGATATGTATGCCAGAATAATCCTCCTTGTGGTGCTTATGATCGCTCAGTTGGCAAATTGCCAGCAGGTTGATCTTTCTGGCCCGGCACAAGTTGTAAGTATTAAACTTATGCCGGATATTGTTTATCAGCCGATAGATGGTGTCGGTGCTTCACTGACCGATTCTTCGGCCTGGCTGATCTGTAAGTTTCTGACCCCTGCTGAGCGCAAGGCGGTTTTGACTGAGCTTTTTAGTTGTGAATCCGGCATTGGCCTGAGCTATTTGCGCCAGCCGATGGGTGCTTCTGATTTTCGCTTGCAGGAGTATAGCTATAATGACCTGCCCGCCGGGGTTGACAGTGATTATAAGCTGGAGCATTTCTCTATTGCTTATGATGAGCAATATATCATCCCGGCATTAAAGGAGATACGGGCGATCAATCCCGAGCTGAAAATAATGGCCAGCCCGTGGAGTCCGCCAAGGTGGATGAAGCAGGGCGGCGAGCTGGGCAGGGGGCGGCTCAAAGAAGATGTATATGAGACTTATGCCGGGTATTTTGTGAAATTCATTCAGGCGTATGCCCGGCATGACATAGCTATTGATGCGATAACCCTGCAAAATGAGCCGTTTTTTGAGCCTGGTTCTTACGCCGGTTGTTTTATGAGTCCGGCCGACCAGATTCGCCTGGTAAAGCTGCTGGGGCCGGCGTTTGCTACTAATAGGATCAGTACAAAGATATTGATCTGGGATCATAACTGGGACCGGCCGGAATATCCGCTGGAAGTGCTGGCTGACCCGAATGCCGCTGCTTATATTGCCGGAACGGCGTTTCATCATTATGGTGGCAATGTCTCGGCTCAGAGTAAGGTGCATGACAAATATCCCGGCAAGGACATCTACTTTACCGAGGGCTCAGATGGCACCTGGAACGACCGCGGTTTTGAGGGTGATCTGCTGGCTAATGGCAGGTTTTTAGTCGAAACGATGGAGAACTGGTCGCGGACGATCATAAAATGGAATCTGGCACTGGATGAGAACAACGGCCCCAAGATCCCCGGCGGCTGCGATACCTGTTATGGCGTTATAACTATCAATCAGCAAACCCGCGAGATAACCCGGCGGCCGCAATATTATGCCCTGGGCCAATTGAGCAAATTCCTCAAACCCGGCGCCGTGCGGATCGCATCGCAGGTCGAGGTGGTAAAGGCATGTGCCTTTGCTAATCCTGACGGCTCAATAGTGCTCTATGTAGTAAACGATAAGAAAGCCGCCCGGAAGTTAAAGATTACTTCAGCAGACAGTAAATTCACCGCTGAAATCCCGGCCAGATCGATCATGACCTTCTGCTTTGGCGATAAGACTCTGGCCGATGCTAAGGCATATCTGACCACCGGAGATAAAACCGCACTATTTGAAAGATTATAATTATACCTGAATGTTATTTACCGCTGTTATATCTGTAGTTCAACCTGCGGTTGGGGGCACTATCGCCGCTGAGTGAGAATTCCATTATATCGTTTTCTTTCTGGATATTATCTGACCAGTGGAAATCGAAGGAGATATTGTCGCTTGTCTGGCTGATGGCTTTGCGGGGCAGCATTATTTCCATTTTATTGCCATTGATCCTATAGCTCAGATCTGAAGTTTTATGCCAGTTCCAACTGTTATCTACTGCCGCTGCCAGAGAGGTAGTTTTATTGCCGGCAGGCTGGCTGTTAATAAGAAAGTCATAGCCCTGCCAGCCGGTATTATGGTTGCGGTCGGAGTCAATGAAAAGGAGCATCCATTTTTTATCGGTTGGCGGAGTGATATTCTCTCGAGTTTCGATATAGAAGTAAATATTCTTCTTACCATAGGCGACTTTGGCTAGTATGAAATCATTACGGCCGGTATTATTGGTATAATGCCCGGCATTACCCCAGCCTTTTTCGTTACGATGAATAGTATCAAATGCAGTATCGTAATAAGTGGCCTTAACCTTGTCCCAGTCGGCGAATCTGCCATCGATATTGATTATGGCGACAGGCTGGTCGGTTATCCCAGGCCGCACGCCCTTGAACTTGCGGATACCGGCGATCATCTGATAATAATAGTTATCACTATGCCCATCTTTCATCGGCTCAATATCGCGGCTGAATTCCTGATTATAGGCATCGACAAAGAAAGTGCCGCCCTGGGGCAGCGGTGTACCCAGAAAATGCTGGCCACTGTCGCTGGTGAACCGCTGGGCCACCCATTCGTTCCAGCCGGTAATAAAGATGAATTCCGGGTCTATTTTGAGTGCTGATTCCCATTGCTCCTGGAAATAAAGCCCATGATTCATAGTGTCAGTGAGCTTAAGCTGGTCGTGGGGCGGTTGAGCGCCGTTTTGGTTACTGCGACCGATATTGCCGGTAGGATGCTGAGCAACGCAAACAGATACTTCCTCCGGCTTATCGGCAGATTCATGCCAGGCGATCTTCTGCGGGGTATGGTCCAGCCAGTTCCAGGTGTCCTGACCGCCCACCCAGGCCCAACAATCTCGCAGGGTGAAGAATTGTTTGACCTGCTCACTGACACCTGCCGGGTCGCCCAGGATAAGCGGTTTACCTTTCCAGATGAACCAGAGATCCTTATAGAGTCCTTTGGCATAAAGATCATCATAGAGCTTCTGCATGGTAGTTGCAGCACTGGAATGGGTCATAAAGCATATCTGCGGTGTGGGCATACCCTCGGTGCGAATTTGGGTAAAGACTTCGCAGACTTTGGTATAGACCGGCTCATAGGTAAAGGCATTAGTCACATCGAATATTATCGTATCGACCCCGGCATCAGTGATCATCTGGGCGTGCTTGCGAATGACATATTCGCTATCGGAGAGATAATAGCCCAGTTCAGACTGACCCCAATGATGAAAAGTACCCGGCCCGGCATAATCAGGGTCGGTTGGATTTTCTGCCAGTAGCCTGGTAATGTCAAAAGGTCCGGCCTGGCCATGCGAGCCGAGCCAGATAAAGTAGAATAAACCGACAAATTTGCCATCTCTTACCGTCGGGCACTGGTCTGCTCCCGGTAAGGCTCGGCCCAAAGCATCAGTTCCCACCCAGGTATCGCTGTGAAGGTCGGTTATATTATTTATAGGTTCTCCCTCAAGTGAAAAACATAGAGGGAAGAGGAAAAGAGCAAGAACGATTTTAACTTTGATTGTTAAAGACATTTATAGATTCCTTTTAAAACTGGGTCTGATCGACTATTTTAATCACTATATAATTGGTAATCTATGATAAACTATTTCGGAATATATTGACTGTCAGGCGGGCTTAGTGCTATACTGCTAAGGAATTATAATGATTATGTTCAAGCTATGGAGTTAACTTATGCATGCTAGAAGTAGATTAAGCCATATATGGCAGGAAATATTATGTCATTTACCGTTTACGGCTGCCGGGGCTTCGGCTGGTATTATTTTTATGCTTATATTCAAGGACATCGGCGGTGATGCCAGCCGTGCTATGTTCAGCGTATTTCACCCGTTGCATGTGGTTTTATCTGCGATGGTAACTACATCGTTGTTTGCTTTGCATACAAGGAAGAAGAATGTAATTACTTATTTGTTAATAGGTTATGTTGGTTCTGTAGGTGTCGCTACCATAAGTGATTCAGTTATTCCTTTTATTGGTGAAGAAGTTATGGGGATATCGGTACCAACCGAGTCGGCCCAGCATGAACTCATGCATGGCCATGAAGAAGGTCACGATCATGGAGGCCAGGGCCATGAACTCCATAGTGAAAGTTGTGAGCATGGTGATCATTCAGGGGGGCATGGTCTGCATCTGGGCTTTATAGAGGAATGGTATATAGTTAACCCGGCAGCGGTACTGGGTATTGCCATTGCCTGGTTTTTGCCAAGAAGTCGTTTTCCTCATGCTTTGCATATATTGATAAGTACCTGGGCTTCATCTGCTCATATGTTGATGAATACCCAGATTGAAATAACATCTCTGATTTTATTTGGCATGTTTTTTGTGCTTTTCATTGCCGTTTGGGTTCCATGTTGCATAAGTGATATAGTATTTCCTCTGCTATTTGCTCGTGGCGATATTGATGTTTCCTGTCGTTGCGGTGGCCCTCGTCATCATCATGAAGAAAAACAAGCAGGTGAACAATGATCCAGGGGTGACTTAATAGTGGCAAGTAGCTGTCGTAAGAGTGTTAATGCTTTTATTTCAAGGGTTTGTGTGATTTTTAGTGAAAATGTTAATTTAGTGGAACTTTCTCGAAACTTTTTACTATAATTTTTAATACCAGAAGGTTAAAATTACGCAAGAGAAGAAGTTATGTAATCAGGTAACCGTTCACAGTGGTTACATAGATTGAAGAGTTAACTGAGAACTAACTTGTTTAGTAACAAGTAATAAGTAATAAGCTGATGAATCTCGCTGGGCTCGAAGCTGTCTGATTTTTTTGCAGGCAAAGCCTGCTTAAATAAGCCTCGACGAAGGCGAAACCTTAACCCCGATACTCGGGATTTCGGATTACCTCAACTTATTTATGCTACGCATCACTGCGTGTCTTATATCTTGTTTCTTATTACTGTTAACCGTGTGAACGGTTATGTAATCAGTTATTTAAGAATTTAATATCAGAATATAGTGGGTAATTGAATTTTTTTGCTGTTTTTGGACGATATTAAGCTGAAATCAGTGATAAAAATATAATCTGAATCGTGATCGAAACAATTTTAGCAGTCTAAAGGGGCTAATGACAATGGTAAATATCAAAATAGACGGCAAAGAGCTGAGTGTCGCAGATGGTACGACGATAATGCAGGCAGCAGATGGTATTGGAATAAATATTCCGCGTTTGTGCTACCATCCAGACCTGTCGCTGGAGGGGGCGTGCCGGGTTTGTATTGTTGAGGTTGTGGGAATGCCCTTCTATATGGCCTCCTGTTCGGTCAAGGTTTGGGAGGGTATGGAGGTTCGTACTTGCAGTCCGGAGATCCGTCAGGCCCGTAGAGATATAATAGAGCTTATATTAGATAATCACCCTAAAGATTGCCAGACATGTCAGCGCGATGGTCAGTGTGAGCTGCAAAGGCTGGCGTATTCTCATGGTGTGCGCGAGCGACTCTTTGAAGGCAAACGCAAAAATTTCCCCATAGATAGCAGTAGTAAAAGTGTTGTAAGAAATGCTAATAAGTGTATTCTCTGCGGTCGTTGTTTCCGGGTATGTGAAGAGGTTCAGTCGGTAAGCAATCTATGTCAGCAGGGTCGTGGTTTTGATACTGTTGTCGCTCCTGCCCATATGGCCAATATGGATGAATCAGTTTGTATTCAGTGTGGTCAGTGTATTAATGTATGTCCAACAGCAGCGTTCTTAGAGCAGGATCATACAGAGCGGGTATGGCAAGCGATTGCCGATCCGAATAAGTTAGTCGTATTCCAGGTTGCCCCTTCAATTCGTGCGGCAATAGGTGAAGGCTTTGGTTTAGAGCCCGGGACTCCTGTTGTAGGCCAGATGGTAGCGGCTATTCGCCGTTTAGGTGCTGATGTAGTATTTGATACTGATTTCAGTGCTGACCTGACTATTATGGAAGAGGCGAATGAATTTTTGGAGCGTGTAACTAAAGGTACTGGTCCATTGCCTTTACTTACCAGTTGTTCGCCAGGCTGGGTCAGTTTCGTCGAGAAGTTTTATCCGGAATTTATTTCCAATTGTTCATCATGTAAGAGCCCAATGAGTATGATGTCAACTCTGGTTAAGACCTGGTATGCCGAAAAGCAGGGAATAGATCCGAAGAAAATATATAATGTTGGTATAATGCCATGTACGGCCAAGAAATATGAAATGGCTCGTCCGGAGCTTACAGATAAGGACGGAGATCCTTATACAGACGCTGTGCTTACCACCCGTGAGCTGATCTGGATGATTAAATGTTATGGTATAGATATGCTGGCATTACCAGAGGAAGAATTTGATTCGCCAATGGGTCTGGCAACTGGTGCTGGAGATATTTTTGGTACTACAGGCGGTGTAATGGAAGCGGCATTGCGTACGGCTGCTTTTAAGCTTACGGGCAAGCCTTTAGAGCAGCTTGAATTCAAAGAGGTTCGTGCTGTTGAGGGGCTCAGAGAGGTAACGCTGAATATAGCAGATACTGAGATCCGTCTGGCAGTTGCTAATGGTCTTGATAATGCCCGTACAATATTAGAGTCGATAAAGAACGGTGAGAAGGATTACCACTTAATTGAGATGATGGCATGCCCCGGCGGATGCATAAATGGAGGCGGTCAGCCGTATCCGCCAACGGGTCAGTATGTTCTTAATAAGGAAATACGAGCTAAAAGAGCTGAAGCACTTTATAAGCTCGATAAGGGGCGTAAACAGCGTTGTAGCCATGAGAATCCAGATATAATAAATCTGTACGAGACTTATCTGGGTGAACCTGGCAGTCATAAAGCTCACGAATTATTGCATACCAGTTATAAACCTCGGTACCCCAGGGGTGTCTGAGGGCTGAGTATGGGTGACTCTAAAAAGAAAGATTAAGTACATAACTAATATAAGAGAGATGATATATTATGCATCATGAAGCAGTATCAGAAGATCTGAACAGAGTATATGAGATGGCAGAGGAAGCACTTAGCCCCGAGGTTGTCGCTTTTATCGAGCACTGTCGTCAGTTAGAGCGGCCAGAGAGCGAGCTTATCACAGTTTTGCATAAAGTTCAGGCTAT
>JAFGDI010000177.1 GCA_016932145.1 Sedimentisphaerales bacterium | reverse complement strand
TATTATATCTGGCCTGTTGCACTTCCAGCTCATTACCCAGACCAGCATCATAGCGAGATTCCAGCAGATCAAGCGTATCCTGCTGGGCCAGCAGATTGTCTTTGGCAACCTGCAATTGTTCCTGAGCTGCACGGAGATTTATATAACTGACAGCAACCTCGGCAGATAAAGAAACCCAGACATCTGCCAATGCCAGCTCGGTAGCTTCCAGTGACGCAGTTGCTGATTCAACCGAACGACGCACGCCGCCAAACATATCCACTTCCCAGCCGGCATCAAAGCCAGCCTTATGAATATTGTATCGCTCGCCGGTACCTGTCGCTTCACTACCACGAGTGCGAGTAAAGCCGCCATTAGCATTGAGTTCAGGCCAATACCCTGCTTCACTTATGCCCAGACCAGCACGCGCCTGATCTATTCGCCTTTGCGCAACCTTAATATCATAATTACCAGACTTAGCTTCAGAAATCAAAGCCACAAGCAGCTCATCATTAAAGCCCAGCCACCATTGACCGTTCTGGGACGAGGCAATTTGCTCTGCCTGCTGATTTTCAAGTAAAACCACGCTCTCATCTCTGATATCGGCAGTAAAGTCAGGATCAGATACTGCCGGAGCATTATAATCAGGTCCGACAGTACAGCCACCCAAAGCAGCGATAAGTGCCAATAAAGCGATCTTACCATAATTTTTAATATTCAATTTAAATTCTCCATATTATAAAGCAGATAACTGCAATAATTGGTTATTAGTATCAGAAACAGCTTCCAACTTATTTTACCCGGTTAGCATTTACTTTTTCTTAACATACTCTCTCATTGTCTGGAACAGCACATATAAGCCTGGAACGAGAATTATGCCGATCAATACAGAAGCCAGCATACCGGAAAATACCGTAGCACCAATAGCCTTACGACTGGCAGCACCAGCCCCCTGGGCAAACACCATAGGTAATACACCCAGAATAAAGGTAAAGGCTGTCATCAATACCGCCCTGAAGCGTTCATAAGCACCATGAGCAGCAGCATCAAGTATAGACACACCAGATTCATGTTCCACTTTGGAAAATTCCACTATCAATATCGCATTTTTACTAGCCAGGCCAACCAGCAAAATAAAGCCCAATTGAGCATATATGGTTAACGCCTGCTGTGTGATCATCAGACCAGCCACTGCACCAAAAACAGCCACAACAATAGTTAGCATTACCGGAACAGGTATTGTCCAGCTTTCATACTGAGCCACGAGGAATAAATAACCAAATACTACCGCCATGACAAAGATAATTACCTGACCGGAGGCTGTCTTTTCCTGATAGCTCAAGCCAGCCCAACTATAGGTATAGCCATCTGGTAACTGCTGGGCCGAAAGTCGCTCAAGGGCAGCCATAGCCTGACCACTACTGATCCAGGGTAATGGTAAAGCGGTAATAGCTGCACTGGAAAACTGATTGAATCGGGTAATTGAGCGAGGTGCCAACTGATTAACTACCTCAACTACTGCTGTAAGTGGTATCATCTTGCCGGTATTACTGCGTACATAAAGTTCATTAATGCTATCTGGGTCCTGACGATACTGCCAGTCGCCCTGCACTATAACGCGGTTAACCTGACTACCCACATTTATATCATTAACATAATATGTGCCAAGATATGTCTGCAAGGTAGTGTATATATCTGTCAGCGACACATCCATACTCATAGCCTTTGAACGGTCAATGTCGATGAACAAATGAGGAGTATCGGCAGTATAGGAGCTAAAAGCCATCATTATTTCCGGCTGCATATTGACCTGCATAACCATATTCTGCAATACCGCCTGCAACTTCTGCGGATCTGGGTCAATTGTCGCCTGTAATTGATAGTCCAGACCACCATTAGCACCTAAACCCTGAATTGCCGGTGGGGCAAACAGATTGATATCGGCATTAGGTATCGCTCCTAACTGCTGTTGCAGTGTCTCTTGAATAGCTGCCAGAGTAAGCTCCGGCCCCTGGCGTTTTTCCCAGGTATCCAGACCAATAACTAACATAGCCATATTTTCTCCGCTACCCATAAAACTGAATCCAGATATAGCTAGTGAGTAATCGACACCTGAAGCATTATTAATGATCTCCAAAGCCTTATCTAAAACTTCAGCCGTTCTGACCTGAGTAGCACCCTCAGGAAGCTGCACCATACCGAACATCACGCTCTGGTCTTCGTCAGGCAAAAAGCCAGCCGGGATCATCTTAAGCACTGATATACTGATAAATGCAAACACACCTACAGTAAAAGCTACTAAAGCCAGACGACGGGCCAGCCAGAGTGACCCGCGAACATAACTATTTCTGGCGCGATTCAATATAGCATTAAACCAGGCGAATGGCCCGTGCTTAAAAGGATTTGTAGGACGCAGCAAAGTGGCACACAGCGCCGGGCTGAGAGTCAGGGCATTAGTAGTAGAAAAAATAATCGCAGTCGATATAGTCACCGCAAATTGCTGGTATATTTTACCGGTAATGCCGGGGATAAAGCCTACCGGAACGAAAATTGCCAGTAGAACCAGAGTTGTGGCAATAACCGCACCTGTTATCTGCGACATAGCCTTCTCTGTAGCTAGTTTATGCTCCAGACCTTCTGTCTCCATAATGTGCAGTACCCGTTCCACCACGACAATAGCATCATCAACCACCAGGCCAATAGCTAATACCAGAGCAAACAAAGTCAGAATATTTATACTGTAACCCAGTGCCAGCAAAACGGCAAATGTTGCCAGCAAAGAAACCGGAATGGTAATGGCTGGTATAATTGTAGCTCGCCAGTTTTGCAGGAATAAATAACAGACAAAAACCACCAGAAAGAATGTAAGCGAGATAGTTGATACGATCTCACTGATCGATGCTTCAACATAATCAGTTGAATCATATGCCATCTGACAGACCAGATCATCGGGGAAATTTTTGCTCAACTCCTCAATCGTCGCCATGATATTATCCATAGTATCCAGAGCATTTGAGCCCGGCGTCTGACTGAGCCCTATCGGAACGGCCGGCTGACCCTGATACTTTGACGAAAACAGATATGTCTCAGCTCCCATCTCTACCCGGGCAACATCCTTCAACCTCACTACTGCACCTTTATCGTTAGTAGTAAGAATAATATCCTTAAAATCATCAGGATCATTAAGTCGGCCCTGGGTCACCAGAGAAAATGTCAACTGCTGACTGTCATCGCCCGGAGCCGAACCGATTGAACCTACCGAAGCCTGAATATTCTGACTTCTTATTGCATTTATAACAACATCAGGCGACATATTTAGGGCAGCCAAACGATCGGCATCCAGCCAGACACGCATACTATACTTGGGTGAATAGATAGTTGCATTACCCACACCATCAACGCGTTGTAGTGGCTTGATTATATTATTATAGGTATAGTCGCTGAGATACAACTGGTCGTGTGTGCCGTTGGGCGAACGAACCACCATAAAACCAAGCATAGAGCTTGACTCAGTATTTACGGTAATACCCATTGCAGTAACTTCCTGAGGCAGCTTTGGCGTTGCCTGCTGGATACGGTTCTGGACTTTTACCTGGGCAATATCCGGGTCTGTGCCAACCTTAAATGTTACCGTAAGTTCATAATCGCCGGTATTGCTGCACTGAGAACTCATGTAGATCATGCCTTCTACACCATTGATCTCATCTTCGATCGGGGCGGCAACTGTAGTAGCTACTACCTCAGCACTGGCTCCGGGATAATTGGCCCGCACCGATATCTGGGGCGGAGCAATTTCTGGGTACAACGCTATCGGCAAACGAAACAGTGCCAGTGACCCAGCCAGGATCAGCACCAGGGAAATAACACCGGCCAATCGCGGCCTGTTTATAAATACTTGTGATATCATATTATATATTCCTTATCCAGAATGAATGTAAAGTCAGTAATTATCGCTGATTATTCCTGAACTTTTACCTCTCCTTCTGGCTTGACTTTCTGAAGACCCTGAACAATGATCATCTCTCCTTCATTAAGGCCAGACTCAATTACTATGCCTGTTTCTGTCTGAATGCCAGTTACTACCGGACGGAGCTGAGCCTTACTCTGCTGATCAACTACATATACCGCTGAGCCGCTGGCAGAGTTCATAACCGCTGAATGGGGAACTATCAACGCCTGACGACGCTGTGAATCACTGAGCTGAACCGTTACATAGCCGCCCGGCAACAATCTACGCTCGGGGTTAGCGAAACGGAAAAGGATCGCAACTGTTGCTGTTGCACGATCTATCTGATTATCAAGAAAATCGGCAGTACCCAGGGTAGCAAATTCAGCACCATCTGGTGTTATAAGTTTAACATCTAAACCGTCAGAGCCACCCTGCCTGTCCAGAAACGACAAATATTGACGATCAGACATGGAAAATACCACTCTCACCGGATCGATCTGAACGATCTGTGCCAATGATTCTTTACCCGGCTCAACATAATTGCCCTCTGTTACCAATGCTCTTCCTATATAACCACTTACAGGAGCTGTGATCTTGGTATAGCCCAGGTCTATTTCTGCCAGTACCAGACTGGCCTGAGCCTGCTGTACTCGTGCCTTTCCACCCAGAACTGCACTTTCGGCTGCATCCAGATCGCTCTGCGATATACTGCGGCCATCGGCGGCATTTAATCGCTTCAGATACTTCTGGGCCTGATCCAGATCTGCCTGAGCCTGAGTCAGTTGGGCCTTTCTCAAATCCAGAGTTGCCTGATACTGACGAGGATCAATGGTAAACAGGAGATCACCTTTATTTACCTGTGAACCCTCACTGAAATGCACTTTGGCCAGAGTACCACCAACCTGAGCTCTCAAACCCACCGACTCTATAGCCTCAACAAAACCAACATACTCTGTCGGCTTATCGACATAAGACATTGCCGTAGTGGTTACGGCAACACCAGGAACTACATTCATCTTCTCAGCCATCATACTTTTAAGACCGGCACCTGCATCCTGACCTGATTGGTCACTGGAACCACTCATCTTCATGCCTATGAAAAAGCATGCGACCATAAGACACAGGGAAATAACGATCCCAAGACCACTAGCACCAATTTCTGATCCGCGTAAACGACTGTGAACCATATAATTCTCCATTGTTATAATCTTCTCTTAAGCTGCACATACTGACTGAATTTCACTATCTCTTTCTTGTTGTCAGAATGCCACTTAAGGAAGGTGATTTTAACCAGAACCAGAATTTATGTAAACGGGATTTTTTAGCCATGCCATAAATTATATGATACTTTTTTATGGCAAATATCCACAAAACAACCAAATATTGACCATTAATATACAATAAAGAAAAATTGAAACTAAATATCCAACCACAGTTTTTTTTGAATTTCAGTCAGAAACCGCTTTTTCTTTGTTTATCCAACTCTCACTTGTTCTGTCATTCAGTGCCCGTCACTATAATGAGTTTTATCCTTGCCTGACTATGCAACTTGTTGCCTTGTGATCAGCCTCTTACACTACTGCACTTTATTATTGCCTGCAAAGTTCTTTTTCATAACCGCTACCCAATCGCAGCTCAACC
>JAFGDI010000176.1 GCA_016932145.1 Sedimentisphaerales bacterium | reverse complement strand
GCTATTATTCGCATAGTTTTATCTGATTATCTTGTAATAAATGTCAGTTGAGTAATTTGTGGAAGTAATAAGAAATAAGAAATAAGTAATAAGAAACAAGCTGAGGAGTCCGTCTTTGACGGACAACTATTTTTAAGCTTCGCAATTATAGAGAGTTGACAAATTGTCAGTTCTGTATTGTCGCGGAGCCATAAAACAGGGTCGCACAGCGACACGAGAGCTTATTTCTTGTTACTTATTTCTTGTTACTTCCTCTTTCTTGTTACTTCCTCTCAAAACGCTATCGCTGCATATCCTACACTATTCATATCTGTTTTGCCAAATTTCTGCTTAAATACTTCGGCACTACAGGTCTGCTGTAACATTATTCCTTTGGTTTTGCCCAGCTTCGAACAATAGCTCATGGTGGCAGCTATTGCCCCGGCACCACAGGCATTTTTATGTTCCTGGGCGGTACTGATCACCCGGTCATAGTGCATCTGGCAGATCAAGTCGGTCATTTGCCGGTCGTTGGCATTTTTGGCCCAGGCCAGGGCTTCCGGCCCGGTGCCCATGGGCGTATTATAGTAGCTGGGCCCGTAATGGGTCAGGTCTGTGGAACCAATGGCTACTATCTTTCGGTCGGCATATCGGCTGGTAATTTCCGCGGCCAGCTCGCCGACTTTAACCGCTGTTTCCAGGGGCTGAACCATTATGGGCACTATTTTGGCTTCCGGGAACAAATACTGGATAAAAGGTATCAAAACCTCCAGAGAATGTTCCTGGCTATGGGCCTGACAATTGGCATGGAGCAGGCCATCAGCAAGCTCTACCAGAGCTGCGGCATATTCCTGATCAATATCGATCGTACCCAGCGGACTGGCCCATTGGCCGACATCATAAACCATGTGACTGTATGAGTTCACCGAATGATTTGCCCCGAAAAGAACAAAGGTATCTACCTGCTGGCGAGTGTTTATCTCGTTAAACAGCATACCGCACAGCTCGCCACTAAAAACCCAGCCGGCATGAGGTACTATGCCGCCGGTTATTAACTCCGGCAGAGAGTCAGGGCCACTGTATGTCTTGAGCAGCTTTTTGAGGTCAGCCCGACATTCATCCGGGTTGGCACTGTAAAATCGGCCTGCTGCAATGGGTAGTCTTACTGCCATTTTGCTTTTCCTCAGGTAATACAGGTTGTTATGCCTGCCATCCTGTTTTATTCAACATCCATAATTCACTTATCCTGCATCGCTAATGCAGTTATTATTGCTTGCCAGTTTAACTGCAAACTCTATTAATCTCAAGCAGGGGCCTGAGCCGCCTTGACTTTTTCTTCCGGATTAGGTATTATACACAACTTATCGTTCATGTTAAGTTTATTATTTACTATTCCGCGGCGGCAATAGTAACAGACCGATAATATTCTATAGACATAAGTGTAGAAAGTACAGGTAAATACGAGTTATGAATAAGGCAAATGAAATTAAAAAGGGAATGGTCCTGAAAATCGACGATAAGCCTTGCGAAGTTCTTGATTATCAGCATGTTAAGTTGGGCAAGGGTGGGGCTGTGCTTCAGACTAAGTTCAAAGACCTGCAAGATGGCGGCACCCTTAATAAGAGAATTCGCTCTGAAGAGACTCTGGAACAGATGTTCGTTGATAAGCAGAAATATGAGTATTTGTATTCTAACGGCTCAACTCATTTCTTCATGCACAAGGAAAACTATGAGCAGATCGAGCTGACCGATGATCAGTTCTGCGAGGGTGAAGGCACAAAATGGTGTAAGGAAAATACCGATGTGGAAATCCATTTCCTTGATGGCAAGCCATTTACCGTTGTTCTGCCTAATACTGTTGAACTGGTAATTACCGACACTCCGCCAGCTCTCAAAGGTGCTACTATCACCAATCAGTACAAGAAGGCTATTCTTGAAACTGGAGCAGAAGTTCAGGTTCCTCCTTTCTGTGAAACCGGCGAATTGATCCGCTGTGATACCCGTACCCGCGAGTATCTGGAACGCGTTAAGGGCTGAGTTATTACATAAAGTCATAAAAAATTAAAGGTTGTGAATCAGGCGATGCCAGTGGTTCACAACCTTTTTTTTGTATATGCACATTGTTATGAGTCTTTTTTCAGGGGCGAAAAGCTCTCTGGAATAAAATGGAGGGTAGTTGATATCTCCGGTGTTCGTAAAATGGTGTTATTTTTATCATAAATGACATGGTATTGTTTAATTGTTGGCCTTAGAATTGAAGTCAGTGTAGTTGGCAAAACATATAATCAATGCAGGAGATCATGGCTATGCGACTAGTAAAACTCTTTACTTTTGCCTTTTGGGGTTTGTTTTTTGTGGTATCAGGTGTTTATGCCGGTCAATTAGTCAAAGATGATACTGGTTTTGACTATCTACTCGGTTCTGGCCTGGTCCGTCTGGAAGTACACTCTGATAATACTATTCGCGTTATTCATTCACCAGCTACGAAAATCCCGGAATTAAAGAGCTTTGCGGTAATATCCCCGGCTGATCGTACTGTGAAGTGGTCGCTGAGCCAGACCGCTGAGGCTGTTATATTGGCTACCAATTCGGTTTATGCCCGGCTCGATAAAGCAGATGGCTCAGTGAGCTTTAGTGATCATGCGGGTAATAAATTATTGTCTGAAGCGTCAGCCGGTACGGAAATTACACCTGCACACCAGGCTGGTTATATTGTCGGTCAGAGTTTCAAAGCTGACCCGAAGGAAGCTCTTTATGGTTTGGGCCAGCAGCCAGATCGTCCCTTTTTGAATAATGCCGGAACTTCTGTTACGCTTCAGCAGCAAAATGGTAAGGTTTCTGTGCCGGTATTACTTTCCTCCAGGGGTTATATGCTCCTCTGGGATAATCCGGCGGTTACTCAGGTTGACCTCGGTGTTATCGCCGGTGTAAATTCCTGGCAGTCGCAGGCAGGAAAGGCTGTCGATTATTACTTTATGTATGGCCCAACCCCGGATCAGGCTGTTGCTCAATATCGGCGACTTACTGGGGTAGTGCCTATGTTTCCGCATTGGACCTGGGGTTTCTGGCAGTGCAAGGAGCGATATGCCAGTCAGGAGGAGATACTTGGTATTCTGGCTCAATATCGCCAGAGGCAAATACCAATTGATGGTATTATTCAGGATTGGCAATATTGGCGGCCCGGCCAGTGGGGCAGTCATGAATTCGACCCGGTGCGTTTCCCTGACCCGGCAGCTCTGGTCAGAACTGTTCATGACAGTAATGCCCATATAATAATCTCGGTCTGGCCGCGTTTTGATGTTGATACCAATAATTGTAAAGAACTTGAGGCTGCCGGAGCACTTTATCCGGAGCTGTATGATAATGTATATCCGGCGGGTAAGGGGCGGTGGTACGATGCCTTTAATCCGGCCGGCCGTCAGCTTTATGGGCGTATGCTCAATGAGAGGCTGGCAAAATATGGCTTTGATGGCTGGTGGGCAGATGGCTGTGAGGCGGAGCTGGGCGGTAAGTGGGGGCAGATGAATGATCTGCAAACCGCTGCCGGGCCGGGGGCTCAGG
>JAFGDI010000175.1 GCA_016932145.1 Sedimentisphaerales bacterium | reverse complement strand
TTTGCAACCTGATAATCAACCTGGATCTGATCGCCTGGTAAATAGCTATTTGAACCGTTTCCACTACTACTATACACATTACTGCTGAATACAGCCAGATCGAGACCTGTAACCCAGTTTCCAACATAAACAGGGTACGGCCTGGAATAATTATTAGCTGTATCAGTTGACAATTCAGATGTTATAGCACCAGTTGAATCGGCTTTTGCCACTACGAAGTACAAGCCATCGGCACCTGATGCCGGGGTAATTATATCAACTTCACCACACAATTGAGCCAATGAATCTGTTGTTGAAACAGTAGTATCACTACCCAGACTGGCTATACCAGAAGTATAATCACCATCATTTGTAAGCTGATAATCGATAGTAAATGTGCCTGTTATGGCATCTCCGGCATTATACAACAAATGCTCAGCAGCAGCTGTATAAGTCGAATTCCAGCTTAGTTGCAATAAAGATGAATAACCATCACCGGCATTATCAACTTCCAGCTCCATCTCCAGCATTTGAATATCAGTAGTGCCGGCTAATGGTGAATCAGCCACCAGATTTATCGCCTGATATCCTATATTATTAGTTTCACTTAACTCTGTGACACTATCGGCAACATCAACTGCGTATATCAGGTAATATGTACCATCTGTCCAGCTACCGCCACTTGGCATAGTGACAGTTACATCATTAACTGACTCAGATTCTCCACTGGCAAAGGTTACTGCCAGATCACTGGTAAGTTTGGTATAGGTAGCGGTATCGGTTTCAAGTGCATTTACCGTCAAAGTACTAAGATCTGGTTCTGACGCTGATATATATATATTAGCTACAGTACTGCCAGTTACAGGTACACTTGTATCATTGATAATATCCAGAGCCAGATCGTATTGACTACCGAACTTCCAGTATATATCACTCGAAAATTCCGGAGCATATCCATCAACATCAGGCTTGATATCTGGTAATGATACAGTTACCAGAATATTATTACCATCATCGTACTTCATTACAATATCATTATTGCTTGTGTCACTATCACCGGTAACATCAGTAGCCCTGGCTATAATATAATAATCACCGGCAGGATTAGCCGGCATAGCCGGGACAGTCAGACTGCGGGCAGCAAATACAGCATTGGTTGACGAACCGGCAGTAAGCGATGCAACCGTTTCCGCAGCGGTTAGTTCTAATATCGAACTATCACTTGTCGGATCAGCAGGCAGAGTTGCAGTTGGTGACAAATAATATTTAATCGTGAAACCTGTAGTATCATCTGTTGGGCCTATATTCTCGAAATTTGAATATACCGTCAGTGTACCGCCCCACTCAAGAGTATTCGATGATATTCCTATAAATGACGGACTGAATAAGTGCTGACCGGCAACATCTACACCTGTTGGCGTAATAGTCGCACTGGTATTTATCATTAACGGAAAACTTCTGATTATATTGTCATATTCATAAGCCTCTGTTAAGGCAGAGGCACTATCGAGTTTAAATATTAACCGATAGGTCTGCCCGGGGTTATCTGCGGTTTCAAAGCCAAAGGCCGCCTGAACCTGAGATTCAGTCGGTAAAGTAGCATTATATGCACTGATCAGCTCAGAACCGGCAGTTATTCCACTTGCTATTGTTACTGGGCTGCCTATTGCCAGATCGGAACTGTCGATAACATCGTCCTGTGATAAATAACCCTGAACATCAAAGCTGCCGGCAATATCTGTATCACCAAGGTTTCCTGTCAACAGAGCCAGATCCAGGTCCTGCCCCCAATAAAGCTCAGTATTAGCAGGAACATATACAGACCTGCCAGCCAGGTCCATACCCGTTATTGCATCCATATCTCCAATAGGCATATTGATCGCCTTTTCCATACCACTTGTTGGAAAACTTATACCTGATGGCGAAGATACGGTTACAAATATGGTATAGTCTCCATCTGCCGGCGAACTCAGACCACTGAAATCAAGACTGTAATCAGCCGACAATGACATACCATAAGGTGTCAGAGTATTAGCACTGGCATCAAAGTTAAATGAATATGTCCCTACAGGTTGATCTACGCCGGTGTCAAGACTTGTATCACTGGAAAGGTAAAAGTTAATATCAACCATTCCCGATGTCAGTTCAGAACCGCCCTGATTAAACAGCTCAATGTGCATAGAAGGCGCAATAGTCCAATCACCAAAGGCAGCCATAGTTGAAACACTAAGATCAAGACTTACATCATAGGGTACTATTTCCACTGCCGAGGTATTGTTGGTCGTTGAAGCCTCCGTTGTAACCGCAGTACCGCCATCAATGCTCATAACCACATAATATTTTGCATTTGTATCGGTACTAAGTGTACCTGGCTTTGCCACTGCCAGCCCATTTACATCCATTTCTTCGATCGCCCCTGTTGCCAGATCGGCGGCCAGAGAGCTGCTACCCAGTAATACCGGGGTAAAAGAGGTCGTATCTGCTAGATCGCTGGAATCATGCAGATAATAATTAACTGTTATCGGATTAGACTGATCAACACCACTAGTAGCCACACCTACATTTGCGATCGAAGCCAGCAGACTTACAGAATCGCCCCAATGGAAAGAACCCTGATCATTCCACGATTCCAGACTAAGCTCATAAGGAGACAAATCTGGATTGGTGCTGTCAAAACTTCCCATCCATAATTTAGTCTCCCAGGAAACATTATTATTACTATTTATATCTGTATTTGTTGAACCAATATCAACATAAGAATATGCATAAGCCCAACCGGTCGGAGATGTGGTATCACCAAAGGCAGCCGGCACACTCGCTGGGGTCAGAACCTGATATTTATATTCCAGAGAAGCAGCCGTTACCGCACTACCAGTAGTACTGACCAGTTGCACAGCATTAGTGTCTGTAGCATCCGGCGTTGGAGATATTTTCACTTCCATGTCAAATGCTGTTGCCCCGGTATCACCCGCATTATATACCCCGACATTAACCGCCGGGATCGATGTAGTCTGCCCCCAGGTCAAATTCGGCACTGTCTCAGTGTAATTACTGCCAAACCAGAGAAAACCTGCTCCCAAATCAACTCCTGCGGTACTGGCCGTAGCAACCAGCTTTAATTCCCCTTCTACCGGCCGATAATTATTGGATTCATAAACTTCGGTCTCTAACCCACCAGTAAGACTACCGGCCGTCACCCCGGTGGCATCAACAGCAGCAAGAATGAACATCTCGCCACCACCAAAAGGATTACTCGCCGGCATCTGCACATTTAATGTCACAAATTCCATTGCACCGCCACTTATAACACCAGTGGTAGTACCTGTTGCCGGGTTTGTACCATCTGTTGTAAGCAGTACAGAATCGTTTGTAAGTGTCATTGTCGGGCTGAGAAAGACCGATACATTAACAGGAGCCCCTGTCGCCGTTCCGCCAATATTATGCACACCTATACTCAGAGGATAGACCGAACCAAATTTAAGCTCGCCCAGGTCGTCAAGGGCATCAAAATCAACAAAACGAGGGTATAGTTCTATGCCCGTTGGTGCGGTTGAACCTACGGGGATTACAAAACTAGAAGTATTATTACTCGTATTTACATCACCTACACCAGTACCATCAACTGCTGCAAAAATAGTATGATCGCCATCTGAATACCCTGTTGACGGTAAAGTCAGGCTATAAACACCATAAATTGAGTCGCCTGAGATCATCGCTTTATTGTTAAAATCCAGGGGCAATGTCGGTGTATCAGGTTCACGCATTGTATCAGGCACAGCAGTTAGTTCCAGATCTGTGCCGACCTCCAGCGTGCCGTTACTATTGGCGTCCAGATAAAATAACACTGGTGCTGTACCACTGGTAATATCTGTGCCACTATTGCTGATCTTGAGCTCAAAGTTGACATTCTCGCCCCACTCTGGATGCAGCATTTCGGCTGGCATAAGCAAGGATTCCAGATCTGCGGTCAGTAATACTCGCGGTTCCAGAGCATCAAGCACCACTCGGCTACGACGAGCCACCTGCTGTGATAGTTTCTTTCCTGTATTTCTTCTGGCATTAATTTTACCGAAATTGCGACTTATCTTTCTCAACAGTGACATTATAAATCTCCTGAACTCAATATTGAAAGCAAGATCTGAAACTCGACAGATACACATTTTTTGCCCATTACAGTTTCAACAATCCTGTTTTTCGACAAAAAAACACTCGTTATGCTGTTAATTTTTAATATTATAAAACAGCTAAAATCATACAAGAAAAAACCGACCAGAAAAAAGATTAAAAAAACTATTATCAATACTGATATCAGTGTAAATGTACTTAATTAATTCATATTTTTTTTTGACAATTCAAGAACTTTTCAGCTAATACACTTGCCTAAGTCCGATATCTACACATCAAGATATGGGCTCATAAACGGCAGCATTGCTGAAAATTACCCTGAAATAACAATGGCAAAAGATACAAAATACAGCAAAACTTAATAGCTGTAAGCACAGATTAAGAGAAAGTAAAAATCAACTGGCAAAAGAACAAAACTCTCTTAAGTCATTAGTTAATATATCGTTCAGCTCCGCAATACCTTCTTTGGGTGTACGAGTAAAGAAATAACCAAAAAGAGGATATTCTTTCCAGTTGGTTTTTCTGAGTTCCAAGGGCTGAGAAAAACAGGCCAACAGCCTGTCATAATCAAAAGAAGCGACCTTCGCACCCTCAACACCCGTAGAATTATCAAGAACCACCAGAGCATAAACAGAGTCATCTTTACCATTGAGTATTCTCTGCCAGTTGGGCTTATTCTGCCAGAGATAATTGA
>JAFGDI010000174.1 GCA_016932145.1 Sedimentisphaerales bacterium | reverse complement strand
GTAAATTCATCGGTAATATAAAAATCTTCGTGATTAGCATCAAAATTCTCGCCATCTATTCCGGTCAGCGATGGATTCATGTGGAAATAACTACTGGCACCATGAGTCAGAACAAAAGAATGGTCAAACCCGCGGTCAACCGGCCACTGACCGCGATCATGATCATAACCAACATGCCACTTGCCTGACATTATAGTATTATAATTACCCAGCTTGAGAGCCTCAGCAATAGTAACACAATTTCGATTCAAAGCATCAGAATACGCCGGACTGTTGAGCTTATTGCGTGTATCAGCTCCCCAGGCATCAGTCATCCAGCCAATTCCGGCCTGATGAGGATGAAGGCCGGTCAGTAAAGACGCCCTGGTCGGGCAACACCTGGCACTATTATAGAACTGCGTGAACCTGACACCTCTGGCCGCCAGAGAATCCAGGTTGGGCGTATCTATCTCAGAACCATAACAGCCAATATCAGAAAAACCCATATCATCGGCAAGAATAAGTACAATATTTGGCCGCTTCTGAGTCTTAACATTTAACCTGTCAGAATCTACTAAGGTATCAGCCGTAGAACATGAAGGTACAAAAGCAAAAGAAAAAAGGCTAAAAGTTTTAAGATAATCATTAATTCTCATTATTACTTCCTGATAAAATTATTCCATAGTATTACTAAGCCACACTTTTGCCAGTTCAGCAAAATAGTGCAAGTCGCATTGTTCAACAGCCACATTATTAAATATTTGTAAGGGCTGCTCTATAATCGTATTAGGTCCCTGAAATAAATATACGATCTCCTCTTGAGAAAGAGCAGAATCATATATCCGGAGCTCATCGATCCAGCCATGAAAGAAGTCAGCCCTTCCCCCTGAGGCTGCCCCCAAAAACCATTGAGCATTCTGAGTTACTCCGGCCAATGCAACAGAACTTGCAGTTGCAACTGATAGCCCGTTTACATATATAGTGTCGGTCTGAGTGCCGGCATTATGACTAAAACAAATATAATTCCAGTTTCCATCGGGTATAGTAACCCAAAGATCATTCCAGTAATTATCCGATAACTCAATATCAAAAAGCAGATCGGAAAGCTCACCCCGGCACCAGAATGCAACTGTAAGATCACTATCATACTGCGGTATAGACCCTGCTGGAAACTCTATTGCAAAATCGCCATTAAAAGCGAGACAACCATTACTCTTACCATCTTGCGACCAGTATTCAGCACTTACCTGCGGTATCATAGAACCATGATAATTATTCCCTGAACCATCAGTTATCATCTGACTGCCAATCTGGTCAAAACTCCAATACGCATGCAATCCTGTTGGCTCATTCTCTGATGCCATGACCAAAGAGCCAGACCTAAGCCAATAAGAGCACCACGATTCGAGATCAGTTGCATTTACCTGACAATCACTGTTAATATCTGCCAGATGTTTCTTGTCACCTGGACATACCAGAGTATCAAGACTAAGGTCATCAATGTTAATACTGCCAGTAACTGGCTGATCTGTATTATTCTCAACATAAATGCCTATTCGGTTTATACTATGCGTATTTACACCGAGTGCTTCAAACCGGGACAAAGGCATTCTCAACTGCGACCATGGCGACCACTTTTCCTGCACAAATGCTTGAGTAGTAGCCGGATCACTCACCATAGCACTCCTTCCCTCAGAATCATACAAAATAATGCCTAATACAGCAGGAGAATTATCTGGCAGCCCCCGATAAAATACCTGAATAACAGATGTTCCCCAGCGATGCAGGTCAACATCAGACAGCAAGGAATAAACAACCCCGTAATACCCGCCGCGACCGGGAATATTATAATCAAGAATTACTGATTCACCATCAGCATCATAAGATAAAGCTAATGCTCCCTGTGATGCTCCGGCAGAAAATGCCTGCCAACTATCATTTACTCCTGAAGTCTGTTCATAAGTATCAAAGTTGTCAATTGTGTTTGGAGATTTGAAATATACTTCAAGAACATCACTTGCACCGCGAATACCCGGGGTTGTTGCGTCATAAGCCCAAACCTGACAATAATACGGCTTGTTAAATACCAGACCAGAAGTATCCGGCTTCCAGCTTGACTGACTGGTGGTAGCACTAAGCAAAGGCAAACCAAGCGACTTATCACTATAAAGCGCTATATCAAAAACAGGTTCATAAATATCAATATCCGGCTCCCAATTAATAGTAACATCTGATATATTACCACTATAAGATAATTTATCTACTTTGAGATCCAGCATACCAGTTCGGTAGTGCCATACACTTCCCTGCCAGAGACTGCCAGACATAGTCGTGTTGTCATAAGTATCAACCCGCCAGTAATAATCGGTAAGCGGCTCTAATTTAATATCAACTGTTGACAGATCAAAAACATATCGGCCCTGCTCATTACAATTAATCGACAGCGGCATAGCCAGAAGCAAACCCGAATGTTCACTCACAGTAGCAGCAGCAACCAGAGCAGGGTCTTTTCCCAGATAGATATAGTGCATCTGAGCATACACCCCACCTGACCAGCTTAATTTATCTGCCGAAACCCTTACCTCCCGGCCCGGCTCCGGCTCCGGATACCAGGTGGTGAACTGAGCCATATCTGACAGTATCTGCGTTGAATTAAGACCCGTATTATAAATCCGCAAATCATCGAGCATACCAATAAAACCATTGCGAGGCGTGCCAGAAGAATCCAGAGGAGCTGCCCCGCCAATATGTAAATATGAATTATCATTAACAAATGCAGTATTTATAGTCTGCTCTGTGCCCTGTGTCTGAGCAACCGCCAGACCATTGAGATAAAATCTCACTTCCGAAGTCTTTACCACACCATCTTTATTAATATCATCAGCAACAACAGCAAGATGATACCAGCGGTTCAGTGCCAGATCGCCGGTATTAAGAGCCAGAGCATTACCGCTGCCAACCTCAAGCCTTAAACGCTGATCTTCAATCATAACACGATAATATTGCCCGGCACTGGCATTTCCCCATTGAGCGATAGTCTGCTGAGACACTAATGACTTCAGACAAAACCAGACCGTAACTGAACGAGGCTGACCACCCAGAACAGCTTTTGTATCAGTCATGATCCAGTCATTTCCATCAAAACTGAGAACAACACCACGAATGGGATCTGAAACCCATACCGGCCCGGCAACAGATGCAACAGTACCATCCATAAACACACCCGCTGCCGGACTGGTTGTATTAGTATCCAAAGTAAACAAACCAGAATTTTCTGCAAATAACCACTCATCAACCACCCCTTGATCATCTGGCACAACCTGCCCCATATCCAACTGAATATCAACCTGACTAAGAGCTTCCTGAAACACCCGAACATTATCCAGCCTTCCAGTTAGCGGCTCACGCGGAGTAGCAGAACCACTCACAGCCGCAGCACCGCCTATGCGTAAGCATGAACTGGCATCAGTATATACTGTATTTATCAACTGATCCACACCGGCAACCTGCGGAACATTTATACCATCAAGATAAAATCTGACATCACCTGTACGGACCTGACCATCATTATTAGCATCAGAAACCACCAGGGCAATATGATACCACCTGCCCAGAGACAGAGCTCCGGCTTCCAATGCCAGAGCATTGCCGCTGGCTACCTCAAATCGCAATCGCCGGTTTTCAATCAGCAGGCGAAAATATTGACCAGGTGAATTACTGCCGTATTGCACAATTGTGTGACGGTAATTGTCAGCCGTAAGATATATCCAGGCGGTTATAGTTCGGCTCATTGCCCCTGTCACTCCCTGTGAATCAGTTAACAACCAGTCATTACCATCAAAAGCCAGTACCTCACCTCGCTGAGGATCGTTAACAAACACAGGACCATTCACACCAGCAGCAGTGCCCTCATAAAAGACTGTACTGCATTGACCTGAACCGCTATCCGTAACTGAAACGCCTGCACCTTCGTTAAAGCACCATTCATGCAGCGGTTCACCGGCAGACAAACCTGCACATAAAAGTAACAATACATTAAGAAATACGATTTTCATTTCTATTGAGACTTTCTTAGCTATTTGAATTACATCTCACTTCTACACACTTTTGCACTATGCACTACAATACTATGCAGGCCATCCGAGATCATTCAGATGACCTGCATATAAACTGTTAGTTAATACAATCTGGGACAATACCACATTCCAGCCAGTCTTGAGCAACTTTAGCCAGATCACCTATGTTAACCTGACAATCATTATTAAGATCGAACTCTGGCCTGACATAACATACTTTTTTGCCGGTAACAGCAGTGTAGTTCTTTGCCACTGTCAGGCTGTCGAGCGGATAGTTATATATTTCAAGCTCATCAATCTGAGCAACAACATACTTGATATCAGTTTGCAACGAACCGATCCTGGTTTCTGCTGCGGCATCCAGAATACCAATTCCGCCATTTGCCTGAGCTTCCAGCAAACCATCTACAAAAAGAGCCATATCGCCTGTACTGTTATCTCGGGTAACAACACAATAATGCCATTGTGAATCATTGACAGCGGTTAGTGATGTGATCGTAACTTCATTTATACCTACACCAAATGCCAGCTTATTACCCAACAATGATGTACCACAGTCCCTCATATTGGGGTTAGGCCACTCACTGTCAACAATACCCTTGCCCGCCCACCAGCTTCCTTCAGGAGCGGTATCGCCGGTGTTAAGCCAGAAAGCGACAGTAAAACTTTTTTGGGTAAGATTCGGTATAATTACACTGTCATCTCCATCAACTGACAGGCTATAACCTGAAACACCAGGTACATAGGTCGGCTCTCCTACTGCTACACCATTATTAACACCGCCAGCCACTGTATCAATAAGCTCATTTTCAAATGAATACCTTGCCAGTAGTTTATTCAGAGACAGCTCAGCAATATCAGAATAAACAGAGATCGGACTGGCATTAGTCACAACACAATAATAATAACCAAGGTCTGAACCTGACACTTCACTTATACCATAATTCTGACTTGTACCAAGCACAATATCATCTTCAGGAGTAACTGTTGATCTATCCAAAGAATAGTACCATTGATAATTCAAGCCAGAAACACTGCTGGCGGTCAAACCAAACTCTACTTCCCCGCCCAGATCAACCTGTATATCTTGTGGCTGTGTGGTTATTACGGGGGCTGTTATAACTGTAGTAAACTTCCAGACATTTCCGGTAATATTATTAGGATCACCAGCAGCTCTTACCAAACCGGCATCATCTTTCAAAACTTCCTCTACCTGCCAGTAACAGACGCTGTCGGTAGGCACATCAGGATAGGCCAGAGTCGTAGTACTCAAGGGCAATATAACAGGATTGAGCTGCTGCAATTGCCCCTGATCTGTACCGGCATAAACATAATAACCAGCCAGTTCCGGATGGGTAAAACCATTTGGATCCTTACCTGCCTGCCAGGCAAGATTCAAAGGTGATTCTATATCAACTGCATTATATGCCGGCGAAGGGTTGGTCGGACTGTATGGATTGGCCAGCGGATATATCTTGTTCTCGGTTAATGCAGTGTTGTATATCCTGACATCACAAAGCATACCTCCCAGCGGCTCACGCGGCGGTATAACTCCTGCTACCGGCCTGGCCCCACCCAGATTAACACTATTAGCCGGATCTGTATATACTGTATTAATAACCTGATTTACACTCTGAGCTAATGGCTTATATTCACCATCATAATAAAACCGAACCTCAGGTGTTCTTACCTGACCATCGCCATTAAAGTCATCTATTACCAGGGCAACATGATGCCACTGGTTCATACTTATCTCATTGGCATTAAGTGCCAGAGCATTACCATTTGCAACCTCAAACCGTAAACGCCTGTCTTCGATAAGCAGACGGAAATACTGACCGGCAGCATTATTACCATATTGCACCAGCGTATGTCTGTAATTTTCCGCCGTGAGCTTAAACCAGGCTTTAACCGTACGAGCTGATGAACCGGTTACACCCGTAGCTGAAGTTGTCAGCCATGAACTTGTGCCCTCAAAAAACAACGACCTGCAATTATGGTAAGGACTATCTGCAACCAGTTGCGGACCTGTTGAACCGGAAGCCACTACATC
>JAFGDI010000173.1 GCA_016932145.1 Sedimentisphaerales bacterium | reverse complement strand
TAGTTCTGGTTAATAATTGTTATATTTACTTCAACTGCAACAAATAGTCAGGCAAGATGCCTGACCTACTATTGGGCAACACGCCCTGTAAGATAATAGTTTGCATATTTATGCCCTTGTTGTTCCAACCTTGTTTTCTACTTCGTCGAAATTTGGGTGACAGGCAAGATGCCTGTCCTACCTAGGCAAGGTATTTCGAGCAGGTGTGAACGATTACCTTATTTCTTATTTCTTATTACTTGTTACTAAACAATTTAGTTCACAATCAACTCTGCAATCTATGTAAACACTGTGAACGGTTACCATTATCTATTTCCATACAACTGGTAATTTGTTATTTTTGCCAGTTCATAGCCAGGCGGACGCTCAGCGTTCTCAGAAGGTATGGAATTGATAATTTCGCCGGGTAAAAACTGAACAAGTCTTTGTTCCACCATACCTGACTGTAATTCACAAGATAATAATTACCAAAAGCTGCAAAAGCGATGACTATCTGTCTTTCGCCAACTATTGTCTTTTTGTAACATTTTTCCTTCCCAAAGCCACCGATTAGTCTTTATTGTTTTACATTGAGGATAATATTAGAAAAAGGTTAAGAATAGTATAAAAAATAAGATAATTCAAAGCCACTTTTCACCGATTAATGCTATTATGCTATATAGGGTATTAATATGCCCGTTTCGAGGTTGAGATCTGTGTAGATATATTCACAGAGCAACAACCAGGTATTTCTGAAAATGCCTGGTGAGGAGAGAGTTTTTTGCCTGTTTATTTCACAATAATAGCATTTATATATTTTTATCTATTTGAGGGGCTACTATGTTCTCACAAAGCATGAATTATCGTTCTATCTTAACACCATTACTATTAACCGGGCTGATTTTTGCATCGCCTGCCTTACTGAAGGCCGATTATGACATTACTGCTCCAGGCGATACCGTAGTTGGCATACCTGACGGAAGCGGTGAATGGCCCGCAAATGAAGCACCATATTGCGCTATTGATAATAATGACAGTACTAAATATCTGCATTTTAAGGCAGAGGGTGAATCAACTGGCTTGAAAATAACCCCTCAGCCAACTGACTGGATAGTTGTGGGAGTGACTTTCACAACAGCTAATGATGCAACTGAAAGAGACCCGATAAGTTTTGAGCTATATGGTTCTAATGATGGCATAAATGGCACATACAGCCTGATCTATAGTGGTCCTATAACCGAGATGGCTCAGACCACACCAATGCCCCGTTTTACTAAAACCCAGCCCATATTATTCAACAATAGCGTCGATTATGACCATTATATGGTAATGTTCCCCGATACCAGGTCATCAACATCCGGTTCAATGCAGATAGCTGAGATAGAGCTGGTGGGCACAACTACTGATGGCTTACCACCAGTAGTTGATGCCGGGATTAGTAGAATTCTGTACATCGGCGATGCTGAAATGACAATGGAGTCCACTGTCATGAGTTATGGCAAGATCGCCAATATAGAATGGGAATTAGCAAGTGCCCCGGCAGGCATAGATATAACAGACCTGACTTTTTCGCCGGACAGATATGCCATAAATCCTGAGATCACCTTCCCGGCAGTTACAGGCAAGTATGTTTTGTCATTGTCTGCAACAACAGAAAACGGCAGCACCACAGACACAACCACTATAATAATAACCGATTCACTATGCCCTCAAGGCGATGTTAATAGTGACTGCCAGATTGATCTGGAAGACCTGGAGATAATTGCAGGTGAATGGCTAAACCCACGAATAACAACCCCAGACCCCGACAGACAGGCTAATGGTATAAGCCTGACCGACTTTGCCGTTTTAGCGGGCAACTGGGCCAAACAAGGACCAAAGATCGTTATAAGCGAATTTCTGGCAATTAACACTGCCAAACATCCACTTGCCGCTAATGAAATAGTAGATGAGGACAATGACTCATCTGACTGGCTGGAATTATGTAATGTATCGGATGAGACCATTGATCTGGAAGGCTGGTATCTGACCTCAGATGCTGCTGATCTGAAAGAATGGGAGATACCAGCTATAACTCTGGCCCCAGAGGAATTTTGCATCATATTTGCATCTGGCAAGAATCGCAAAGTGCCAGGTGAAAACCTGCATACTAATTTCAGCATATCATCCGACCCGGGCTTTCTGGCCCTGGTAAAACCTGATGGCAAAACCATAGTGCATAAATATGAGTACCCAACTCAGTTTGGCGACATATCGTATGGAATGGCAAGCCCATATGTAAGACCAACAGAGGAAGTAACTCTGGTTACGCCGGGTGCAGCAGCCAATGCCTACATACCCACCAGTGACGCTCTGGGCTTGAGCTGGGTGCAAACCGATTTCACTCCTGCCGGCTGGCTCAGCGGAACAACCGGCGTTGCCTATGAACACTCTCCGGGAGCGCAAGACTACAGCACACTAATGGGCCTTAATGTTGGTGCAATGCACAATAAAAACTGCTCAGTATATATACGCATACCGTTCACTATTAACGACCTCAGCGGCTTGCACAGTCTGGCATTGTCTATGAAATATGATGATGGCTTTGCTGCCTATATAAACGGGATGCCAGTAGCGGCTTCAGACACAGCCCCGGCAACTCTAACCTGGAATAGCAAAGCTATTGCTAACCAGCCAGATCCAGATGCTGTTGTTTATGAAGATTTTGTCCTCAGTCAGGATGTAACAGAATACCTGCAAGTTGGCGAGAATATACTGGCGATACATGGCCTTAACGACAAGTTATCAAGTTCAGATTTTCTCTGTCTGCCACAATTAACGGCAATGCAGGATCATACTGTATCTTTAGTAAGCAATATAGATTCCTATTTTCAAAATGCCTCGCCGGGAATCAAGAATGGTACCGGCCAGATGGAGCTTGGGCCACAAGTTCTGGAAGTAACAGAGAACCCAGAAGCAATAAGCGAAGATGAGAACCTTACCATAACGGCAAAGGTAACAGCTACAGATATGCCAGTCAGCGCCGTGGTAATGAATTACCTGACAGGTTTCAACCCTGAGACAACGGTTACTATGTCAGATGATGGCCAGGGAGCAGACCAGACCGCAGGTGATGGCATATATTCGGCTGTGATACCTGCCAGTGCCTATAGTGCCGGCGATATGGTTCGCTGGTCAGTTGAAGCAACAGACAGTAACGGAGCGACAACCCGCGTACCGCAATATCTCTTGCCTGATAACTCTCCCCGCTATTTCGGTACAATAATAAATGACCCGACAATAGAAACCAACATTAATGTATTCCAGTATTTCGTACAAGATGTCTATGCCTCAAACACAGATACCGGTACCAGATGTTCGGTTTATTATCTGGGCGAATTTTATGACAATGTCTTTATTCGTCATCGCGGCGGCAATACAACCAGCGGTAACAAGATACAGTTCAACGATGGTTACCACTTCAGTTTTGACCCGGCTTATGAACGGGTTGATGAGATAAACCTTAATACAAACGGCAATGACCCGACCTATTTGCGGCCGCTGCTGTCATTCCCGATCTATGAAGAGGCCGGCGTAGCGTGCAGTAAGGTATTCCCGCTGCATGTGATCCAGAATAACAGTTATCTGGGTGTTCGTATATTCATTGAACAGCCAGACCGCCATCTGCTGCGGCGTACAGGCCTGGACGACCGGGGAGCGTTTTATAAGGTATATAGCGACCTGAGCTATGATGACGACCCTGAAACAGAAGGCCTTCAGGATTATAAAAGAGACGAACAGCCTCTGCGTAAAATAAGTCGTTTATATGAAGACAATAGTGATATAGCGGCATTAAGAGAGGGTATATGCCCCGGCAATCCCAACCGCAATATTTTCCTGTTTGACAATGTAAATGTACCGGCAGTAATATCATATCTGGCAGCCTGTACACTGGTCCATGAAAATGACCATACCCATAAGAATTATTTCCTCTATCGGGACACAGAAAACACCGGCGAGTGGATGTTCATTCCCTGGGACAAGGACCTGACCTATGGTATAAATCATGGCATAGCCGGCATTATCGCTGACCAGGACTGGCCTGACGACCTGAATCGGTCGCCCAGTCACCCGTTCTATGGCAGTAAGCGACATCAGAAAACTGACCTGCAATGGAACAGGCTCTTTGATGCGATCTATGCTGACCCGACTGCACGCGAGATGTATGTCAGACGCCTGCGCAGCCTTATGGACACACACTTACAGGCTCCGGGCACACCAACAGCAGAATTGCTACAGGAAAAGCAGGTCGATGATCTGGTGACTTTATTGACACCGGAACTATACACACCTGTATATCAGGCAAGTGTGAATCTGCTCAAGAACTCGTACTTGCCAGTGCGGCGTACCCATTTGTATGTTAACCACCTGCATGGCACAACCTGGCCTGATGACCCGGCTAATATACCAGATGCCCAGCCAGAAGTGTTCTCCTTGCAAATAGGGGCTATAGATTATAATCCCACATCCTGGAATCAGGACGAGGAATATATAGAGATACTTAACCCCAACAGCTTTGCCGCTGACATAAGCGGCTGGACCGTTACCGGGGCAGTTGACCATACTTTCGCAGGTGGAACGGTAATACCGGCAAATGGCAAGATGCATATAACACCCAATGCTCTGGCCTTCAGAAGCAGGACCAGCTCACCTAAGGGCGGCGAACACCTGTTTGTACAGGGTAATTACAGCGGCCACTTGTCAAGCTGGGGCGAGACCATAACCATAAAAGACTTGCAGGGTAATATTGCCGCAACCCAGAGCTATACCGGCAGCCCCAGCAATACCCAGCAATATCTGCGGATAACCGAAATGATGTATCACCCGCTGGACTCGACTGACCCGGCTTATGAAAATTCAGATTATGAATATCTTGAGCTGGTCAATACTGGCACAAGCACACTTTCGCTGGTTAATGTTGCCTTTACAAAGGGCATATCATATACTTTCCCGGCCGGTACACAACTGGCTGGTGGTGAATATATCTTACTGGTGAAAAATGCCTCTGCATTTGCTGCTCGTTACTCAGTAGCCAACGGAGTCCAGATATTCAGCGGCTATGAGGGTAATCTTTCCAATAGCGGTGAGATAATCAAGTTAGAAGACCATACTCATAGTTCAATTCTGGATTTTGAATATGATGATAAATGGTATGACATAACAGATGGCGAGGGCTTCTCGCTCACTTTTGCCGGGGCACTAAC
>JAFGDI010000172.1 GCA_016932145.1 Sedimentisphaerales bacterium | reverse complement strand
GCCCAATACTGGGATAATGTTCAGGCCGGCTGGGATGCACTGCGGGCGGCGGTACAACCTGATGGCCTGCTGGGCTGGGTTCAGCCGGTAGGAGCAGACCCACGAGTGACAACAGCGACCAATACCGATGTATTTGGCGTAGGTGCCTATCTGCTGGCTGGTAGTGAAATATATAAATATGAGCTGGCCCATAACCCAGGCACAATTACCTGCTTTGAAGAATATACTGATAGCGACTCGCTGCGGGCTGACTGGCTTGATGGCCAGAGCAATGGCACAGGGGCAAATGTAAGCCTGGGCGACTATGCCGATAATTTCATGCTGCTAGCGTATAATAATGATGAGTATCCATACTATGCAGAGGTTAGTCATACGATCAATGAGGGCAGAGACTTTACTGTAAATAATACTCACTATATTTCGATACTGATAAAAGGCAATAGCAACAATACAGCAGATGAGATATTTGTGCGTCTGACCGATAGCAATGCTAATACAGCAGTGGTAACCCTGGCTGATACAACAGTTGTGCAGGCCCGAGACTGGCAGGAGCTGGGTTTCCCGCTGGCGGACTTCGTCGGGGTTGACTTGACAGCGATAACCCGGCTGGACTTTGGTATTGGCTCTGCTGATAGCCCAACCAGCAGTGGCACTGGTGTTATAAGTGTCGATAATATTCGCCTTCTGCCGGTCGATCAGGTGGAGTCAGTCAGTGACCTTGTGCCTGACCATAAGATAGACTTGCTGGATTTTAGCCAGATGGCAAGAAACTGGCTGCTATTCTACGGTAATAATATTGACCCGATCGACCCGGGTGACAACAGCCTGACAGCACACTGGAGTATGGACAATACTTTCACTGACCTTAGCGGAAATGGCTATGATGCTCTGGCTGGTTCAGCAGTGACATTTGCAGAAGGCCACACCGGCAGTGGTGCGAATTTCACCGGCGACGACTATAGCAGTTATCTTAATTGCCAGAACAGTAACAGCCTGCACTTTACTGAAGGTCTGACCATATCGGCCTGGATCAAAAGCACAGGTCAGGAAGATCAGTGGGCATCTGTAATTACTAAAGGAATACAGGCCTGGCGTCTGATCCGGAACAATAGCGGTAATTCACTGTCATTCCATTTCAATAGAGCTGGCGGCGGCGAATATCAGGCTAATGGCACAATAGAAGTGATGGACGGGCAATGGCATCATGTGATGGCGGTGTATGATGGCAAAGAGCTGAGGCTTTACATTGATGGCGAGCTGGACACCTCTGTTGCTGCCGGTGCGGTAAATAGCAGTAATGACCCGGTATATATAGGCAGTCGGGTAAACAATACGCACAACCGGAACTGGACAGGCATTATTGACGATGTTCGGCTGTATAATACGGCATTAAGTATTAATAACCTGCTGTACCTGGCAGAGAAGCCTGGTTTCGTTGAGCTACCAGAAGAAATAGCGGCTGAAGACCTCAAAGCAGATGGCATAATAGATATTGCTGACCTGGAGGAGTTAATAAGAAACTGGGCCAGGGAAATGATCTGGCCCTGAGAAATTTGGAAAAGGAAAAAGAAATGAGCAGATTGAGAATTTTTTTAGTGTTAGCTCTGGTAATTAATATACTTTCGTTACCGACTGTGGCGGCTCCGCCTGATGGTTCTGGGTATAGCTGGAAACTGATTTTTGGTGATGATTTTGAGGGCAGCAGTTTAGATCGTGACAAATGGATGAGCCAGTTACCCTGGACGCGTGACTATAAAGGAGATGCGTATATACGAGATCAGAATGTAACTCTGGACGATGGCATACTGACGATAACGGCCAAGGCGGAAAATCATTCAGAACATGAGTTTACTTCCGGTGCGATCTCAACTGGTTATAGTAAGTTCAAGTTCAAATATGGCTATGTCGAGGCCCGGATAAATATGCCCAGTGCGCAGGGTTCATGGTGTAATTTCTGGATGCTCGCAGATGGCTGGCCGCCGGAGGTTGACATTGTTGAATATCCGCTGAATTCGGTATCAGGCAGTAATAACCAGCGGTATCGCTATCTGACAAATATCCATTATGGCGACAGTCAGTCAAATATGGCGACACACTGGAAAAGTGACCTGTCAGCAGGATATCATAATTATGCCTTCTACTGGCGGCCGTGGTATCTGGAATACTATTTCGATGACACTTATTTACGCAGTATAAGCGATTTTGAATATAGTAATGAGTTCGGCGAGATGTACCTTATTCTGGACTATTATGTTGGCGGCGAATGGAGCGGCGAGGTCTTGAAGCACCCAGACCCGGCCACCTGGCCCAACCCCGCTACCAGCGATGCAGGCAAGATGCAGATAGACTGGGTAAAAGTATGGCAGCGAAATCGTGATACTAAATACGAATGTGTCGGCTGGTGGACACTCGACGAAGAGCAAGGCAATAGTGCTGCCGACTCGAGCGGTCATAACATGAGTGGCACACTGATGGGAGGTATGAGTTTTGAGAGCAACCGGGTAAACGGCAATCTGGGCACAGCTCTGAACTTTGATGGAGTTGATGACTATATTGACCTGCCCGATGGTTTCTCTGAGTTTGATAATGGCTGCACCTTTACACTCTGGGCCAGGCCCTCAGCGGCAGGCAACTTTGCCAGATTTATAGAGATCGGTAACGGCCAGACAGATGACGGTATATATCTTTCGCGTGAAGGGACAGGAACTGGTCTGCGGTTCAAGGCTTACGGCGGTACAAGCTCAGCAGGTGCGGTAATAGCCGAAAATGCGATCGAACTGGACCGCTGGCAGTTTTTTGCCGCTACGATAGACAGCAGCGGCAATGTAAGTCTGTATAAAAATGGCGATCTGATCAAAACGGGCAAATCAACCTGGCCCTGGGGCGTTACCCGCCGGGTTAATTATATCGGACGCAGCAGTTGGGATAGCGATGCCTATTATCAGGGAGCGATGGACGAGGTGCGAGTATTTGACTTTTCTCTGTCGGCCAGTCAGATAAAAGATGTGTATATTAACAGCAAATTCTGCTCTGAGCCCTACCCGGACAAATACGATCTCAACTGGGATTGTCAGATCGATATTACGGAGCTGTCAATACTGATAGAAGCCTGGCTGAATAATGGCTTTGCCAGTGAATGATAATAAGCAAGAAGAGGCAAGTCTCAGTTTGAAACTTGCCTCTTTTCTTTTTATCATTAGTACTCACATAAACAAACCCATCGTCTTAATCAAACATTGGCTGGGTTTCGGGGTGGCGATATAGTTCAAAGATCTTTTTGAGCTGATAATGTTTGGTTCGTGCCTCTGAGAGTTGCAGGCCGGCGACCTGTTCTTCAGTGAAGAATTCTACCTGACTGGTTTCATTACTGGCTGTGGCCTGGCCGCCGGTTATCTGACAGAGGTAGAAGATCTTATAGACATTATAAGGATAAGTCGGATGATCGCCGAATTTATCGCGGTCGAGCACGCCCAGCAGGCGTTGCACCTGAACGGTGAAACCGGTTTCTTCCCATACCTCGCGAGCAACATTTTCCGAGCCGGTCATACGATTATCACACCAGCCGCCGGGCAGTGTCCAGCCGCCATCTTCGATCTCTTTCACCATCAGCAGCTTATCATCGCGAAAGACAACGCCCCGACAATCAGTGCGGGGTGTTGGATAGCCGGTGTCGTCCTGAAAGGCCCGGCGAATAAGCTGGGGGTCTTCATTGCTAAGCCCGGCATAAATATCGATGGCTATCTGTTGCAGCCGGCGATAGCGTTCTATGTCAAAGCTGTCTCTGGCAAAGGTAAGCCCCTTCTGAGCTATTTCCTTTATTTCAGCGGCAATATCGATCCATTTCTGTTCCACAGTCATTATCTCCGAACTGACATTAAGTGGTCAGGTTCATTTGCAGGCATTAGTCTCTATTCCAGTCTGGTTTAATGGCACATTGGGTTTCCCAGGCGTCCCAGATAACCAGAGCAGCCATATTTTCTACAACAGGAATAACTCGCGGCACGATACACGGGTCATGGCGGCCATGCACACATATCTTTTTGTTTTCGCCATCGATACCGATAGTCTGCTGCTCACTGGCGATAGAAGAGGTCGGCTTAATGCCAATGCGGATAATAATATCCTGCCCGGTAGAAATGCCGCCGATAATACCGCCGGCGTTATTGCTGACAAAGCCGCCATCTTTCATATTATCATTAGACTCACTGCCCCGCATTTTGCTGAGCTCAAAGCCAAGGCCAACCTCAATGCCCTTAGTAGCACCCAGACTAAAAAGAGCCTTACACAATCTGGCATCAAGTTTGTCAAATACCGGATCACCCAGCCCGGCGGGAACACCTTTAATCTCAAGCTGGACAATACCACCAACAGAATCTTCAGCTTCTTTGGCCTCGATAATTGCCTGCTGCATTTTTTCGGCAGCCACCGGGTCGCCGCAGCGGACAGGGCTTTTTTCGATGAAGTCATAGTCGCAGGTCTGCGCCTTTATGCCGGCGATCTCAGTAGCGTGAGCGATGAACGAAACACCGCGATGCTCCATGACCTTACGGGCAATAGCGCCGCACATTACTCTGCCGGCAGTTTCGCGACCGGAAGAGCGGCCGCCGCCGCGATAATCGCGAATGCCGTATTTTTTATAGAAGGTAAAATCGGCATGCCCCGGACGGAACATGTCTTTGATACCTTCGTACTTGCTGGAGTCCTGATCCTGATTATAAAGTACCATAGCAATAGGTGCGCCGGTGGTTTTACCTTCAAAGACACCTGAAAGAATATGGACAGTATCTTTTTCACTGCGTGGCGTTACATATTCACTCTGGCCTGGCCTGCGTCTGTCGAGCTGAGCCTGAATTTCCTGGGCGGAAATTTCCAGACCCGGCCTGACACCATCGAGAACGGCGCCAATAGCAGGGCCATGACTCTCGCCAAAGGTTGTCATGTGAATGATCTGCCCATAGGTATTGGCGGCATGACTGCGGATCGAAAGCTCTTCTTTAATGAGATCGACCACGCGAGCGGCCATATCGGCCGGTGTGCCGCTGGCAGAATCCATGATAATATCGGCAAAGGGAGTGAGAACCTCGTTACGGTAAGCAACCTCTTTGGCATATTGCTCAAAACTATCATCGTCCCTGAGCCATGGCGGCAGGCCGCCGGCGAGAACTCTTTTATAGGTAATATCAACCGAGGCGGTAAGATATACTATCATAGCCCCATTTCTGAGAAGGCGACGATTGTCCGGGTTCATGAGAATTGAACCGCCGAGAATAACGAACTGCCAGTCCTTTTCGGCGGCCATACGAGCCGCCTGCGACTCAAGTGAGCGGAAATATTCGGGGCCCTTTTCCATATATATCTGCCTGCATGTAAGTTTCCTTCCACTTTCGGCAGCGAAGATCTGCTCAACCATGTCGTCAGTTTCAATTATAGATAAGCCGGTAAGGCCAACTAACTCTTTGCCAATAGTTGACTTACCTGTTCCTTTGGCTCCAGCGATAAGAATATTCATTTTTGGTTCTTTCCTAGATTCGATATTACAATATCAATACACGCTATACACCGGACCTGTTCATTCAGGCCGGACAGGGTATTATAAGCAAAAAACGGGAGAATTTCCCGAAAAAATGCCCGGTTTTCACGAACTGGTGATATTTTTGCTGATAAAATAGTTAAGGAAAGAATTGATTTAAAATGCGTCGAGGGCCGGACCGGACTTTGTGCAAAGCTCAGACAGCGTTTTTATTTTGCGTACGATCAATGGTATCAGAAGAAGGTCAGGCGGAAGAATCTCAGTACCTTGCGGATAAGGACATAGCCCAGCGGTCTGTTAACGGTTTTGATCTTGGCTGAACCTTCCATACCATCGCGCAGTCCGAGTTTGACAGCTTCAAGAGCTTCCGGACTGAGATCGACACGAACCTCAAAGATATTGCCCGTAGGTAAAGTCTGAGCCGAATAAGCTACCTGGTCGGGTCTTTCGATATATGCTTTGAGTTTCTGCTGCGGGAAGGCCTCAAGTACAAAGTCGATCTCAACCTGCTGACTTTGACTTTCTGAGCCTTCTGTCTGAGCGGCAAGTCTGACCCATTCGATCTCCTGCTGCGGTACAGAGATAACCAACTGCCAGTTATTGAGATCGGCCAGAGTGCATATTTCCTGGCCTCGCTGAAGTGAATTACCCACGATACGGTCAAGCATAGGGGTAAGAATAGTGCCGTTGATAGGCGATTGAATCTTGCAGCGCTGGATCATCTCTTCTTTGAGCTTTATCTCATTGGAAATGCGATTGATCTCAAGCTGGCTGTTTTCCTTTTCGACCGCCGAGAGATTACCGCGTCTGAAATTCACCCTTTCTTTATCCATGGCAAGTTTCAGGCCGCGCAGTTCGATATTGAGATCGAAATCGTCAAGCTGCACAATCTGCTGGCCCTGAGCGATGAATCCTTCGGTTTTGATAACCTCTTTGACCTTGGCACCATCTAAGGGGCTGACCAGCGTTCGCATAACCTGCGGAGTCAGCTTGCAGTCGCCTTTGATATTAACTGACCAGGGCAAAAGCAGGCAAATAAGCACCGCAACAAGAGCAACCAGGGAGCGGATAATTATTTTGCGTTTTCTCTTGGGGTCATTCTTTAACTTTTTGAGCCTTGCCAGTGGTTTCATTACCGGCATATCAGCCATTTCCAGGGCATTATTAAGAGCTACCGCCGTATGAGTGGCAATAGCAGTTATCATGCCCTCAAGATTGCCAGCGGCCTCTTGCAGACCTTCGGCTGCGATCACACCCAGATATCTGTCGTTATGCACCAGCGGATAAAGATATATCTGATCTAACTGGCTGATATTGAAATAGTTCTTGAGAAGCGAGGTCAGTTCCTGCTCGTCAGGCATTTCGACTAACTGCTGGCGACTGGCGAGAACCGGTTTTTTTTCGCGAATGGTAAAGCGGCTGAGTTTATCGATAGCCTGCATAAGCACCGCCCTGCGGTCTGGCTTATCAACACCACTAACAGCCTGGAGGTTCTTTTTTACTCTGGGATCGACCCAGATAACCATCCGCTGGCAATTAAGGGCTTCTCTGCCCAGGTTAACCGCCTGATATATAACCTTTTCTGGTTCAAGACCATTATGCACCTTTTCACTGAAGCTGAGTAATTTTGAGAGACTCTTTCGGTCATCATCAAGGACAACGGCACGACGGTGCGCCAGATAGGTTTCTGCGATCTCGGCTGCCTGATCGGCAATGCCAACCATAGGTCGGTATAAATTGCTATCAAGAGCCGGGTCACAAATTACCTGAAGGATCATAGCGACCTTACCGCCAGCACGCAAAGGTTTAAATAGCAGGCAATGGCCGCAGATATTGGTTATTTCACTATTAGTATCAGTTTGAGG
>JAFGDI010000171.1 GCA_016932145.1 Sedimentisphaerales bacterium | reverse complement strand
GGTGAATTACAGCGGACGGTAATGGAGATCATCTGGCAGCAGGGTCAGGTAACGGTAAAGGAAGTTGTTGAGTTGATTACAGCTCGCCGCAAAAATCCGCCGGCCTATACGACTATTCTTACAGTGATGCAGAAACTGGAGAAAGCCGGTTTTATCAGGCATATTCGTCAGCGAAATGAAGTAAGTCCTGACCAGGAGACACCAATAATTGAGGTGGAGTCTAATTCCGGCAAAAAAAGGGCATACCGGTATGAGCCGGTTCGTTCCCGTAAATATGAGCAGTCGCGGGCTTTGCGTGCTTTTATGGAGCGAGTCTGGACCGATGCTGAATTGATCGGTGCTGATGCCAGTGGTGATTCATTGGAAACTATTGCCAGGCTTACCACCACAAGGGCCAAGGTATTACTCTTTAAGCACTTGTTAGATGATGAAGATCTGGCTCAGTCGCATTTGCAGGAAATTGGTGAAAAGCTGAACTCTCGCATCAAGTAGCTGGCGTTTGGTCTTACCTTATCTGGCTTATCATTTTCTCATATTTTAAACTATATATTTTTCATTAGAGAGATTATTAAAATGGCAAATAATAAAAGCTGGCAGAGCAGAATGACTGCCGAACAGGATTCGTTAGCAGTAAATTTTGTTGAGTCGATCAGTTATGATAAAAGACTTTTCCAATATGATATTGATGGCAGTATAGCCCATGCACGCATGTTATCTGAGCAGGGGTTGATAACCAATAAGGAATTTAGTGCGATCAAAAAAGGGCTGGAAGAGATAGGCTCAGAAATGAAAGCCGGCAAGTTCAGCTTTGATGTCTCCTGTGAAGATATTCATATGGTTATTGAAGCAGCTCTTATAGCACGCATAGGAGATGCTGGTAAGAAGTTGCATACCGGACGCAGCCGCAATGATCAGGTTGCCCTGGATATGCGTATGTGGGCTCGGGATGAGGCAGATATTATAACCGAGTTGCTTAAAGATCTTCAGGCGGCATTGGTTGAACTGGCTCATAAGCAGGGTCAGGTAGTAATGCCCAGCTTTACCCATTTACAGAGAGCCCAGCCGATCATTTCCGGCCATTATTTACTGGCCTATGTGGAAATGTTCCAACGAGACAGGGAAAGACTTGCTGATGCCCGCAAGCGCATAAATGTATCACCTATTGGCAGTGGCGCAGTAGCTGGCAGTACCTTGCCGCTTGACCGGAAACGAACTGCTGAACTTCTGGAATTTCCCGTTGTCAGTCGCAATAGTATTGACAGCATAAGTGATCGTGATTTCTGCATTGAACTGGTATTTTGCTGCTCTACGGCAGCGATGCATTTATCGCGTCTGGCTGAAGACTGGATCATATTCATGACAGAAGAGTTTGGTTTTATCAGATTGTCTGATGCTTTTTGTACCAGCAGCAGCATGATGCCACAGAAACGAAACCCTGACATGCTGGAGCTTATTCGCGGCAAAACAGGTCGTGTATATGGCTCATTGGTTTCTCTGCTAACTATGATGAAAAGTCAGCCTTTAGCCTATAATCGGGATATGCAGGAAGATAAAGAACGCATGTTCGATGCGGTTGATACCTTGCGTGCCTCACTGGCTATTATGGCGGCAATGGTTCGTACTGTCACTTTCAGAGAGGACCGGATATCAGATGGGCTTGATCGGGGCTTTTTAGATGCTACCGCTCTGGCAGAATATTTTGTTTCCTGTGGCATGCCCTTCCGCCAGAGTCATCAGGTGGTGGGCAGGTTGGTAGCCCAATGCGAAAAGCAGGGCATTAAACTGGCCCAGTTACCTCTGGAAGCATTTACCAGCGAATGTGTCAGTGCAGATGCATCGGTCTATAAATGCCTTGATCCTGCGAATGTAACAAGGTCTTATAAGTCATCTGGTGCCGGCGGTGTTAAACAACTTAAGGACCAGCTTAAATTCTGGGATAAACAATTGAGTAAGTCATTATAGAATAGCTTTTAGGCTGAATTATTGTCTTTTTGTCATATTTTACACATGTTTACATGACTAAAAAGCCATAATCAGGGTAATCAACTGCCATTTAGAGGATATGGGCAGATAAATGTGTTTGAAATATTCATTATCTGGTATCAGAATGTTAAAGTTCTGCTGAGGATAAAAGGATAGATATGTATGTAAGCTATTGCTTGATAAAAGAATAATTTGTACAGGTTCAAACCGTAGTTTTCATCTAAAGGCGTAAAAGGGCAAATGGTTTGATTACTGTCAGGGGTTTACAGTGTAAATATGATTTCAGGATCTGACAATAACCATTACTATCTTCGCATATCCAGATTGCAGCGGAACCTCCTGCTGGAATATCGGGATTTTTTCTGCGATGATGATGTGTATCGCCACATATCTATCGCCTTGCGAGAAGGGAGTAACTACAGGTTATTATTGAGTTATGCCGATCTGGAAGAGATCGAGGCCATTGCTCTGGATATAATCCATCAGTCAGATAATCTGGAAATAATTACTGAGATGAATGCCCTTATTGATATTATCTGGAGTGCTGATGCCAGATTTTGTCCGGAGCCGGAGGTTGATGAGTTAGCCCTTGATGCTGCCCTGAGTGCTGCTTATGGTAATCGCCTGGAAAAGGTGTCTGGCAGCCGGCCCGTAGTATGGTCTCCCTGCTATAATAACAGATATGATGACCACTGTTTTATTTTACGAATAGAGTTAAATGATAATACCTGGCGAAGGGTTATTGTTCCTGCACATTGTACTCTGGCCCAGTTGCACGAAACCATCTTTCAGGCATTCAACCGTTATGATCGGCATCTGTACAGTTTTTATTTGCCGGTAAGAGCGATCAGTAAACCGCAACTTGGCAGTATTCGCAAAAATTCAGTTGAGTTTACTCTTTCCTGTTGTGTTGATCCATCTTATGCAAATGCTGAATCTTTTCCTGCTGAAGCAATACAAATATCGCAATTGGGGCTTAACCCTCGCAAAATATGGTGGTATCTTTTTGATTTTAACGACCAGTGGCTGCATCGTATTGTTACCGAATCGGTAACGGCTATGCAGGATAAGCAATTGGCTATCCCGGCAATTCTTGATTATGCAGGTAAAGCTCCGCGGCAATATCCTGTCTGATGAAAGTTTATCTGAACAGGGGCATTATCTTCAATATTTACTTTTAATACAACCCAGATCTATCACATTTCCCCGGCAGGTAAGCAGATCATAGTTGTATAGTACAATGCCATCATCTGATCTTTGCAGGGAGGTAATAATAATTATATCAGTTCCCATTTGTCTGGCATATTCCATATCGTCCAGGCCCGGCCCGGCAATCTCTTTTCCTCTCCTGATCTGGTCGTGAATATGCCAGCGGGCAATGGCATCAGTTGCATCGGTGAGTAATTTTGCCGACTCAACATAGCGGTGGCTGCCCAGCTTCATGCCAGGGGCATATTCAGTTAATTCCAGTTTATCTTCATGCCAGAAACACAGGCCGCCGATCTCACTGTTGGAATATTTGCTGTGCAGTTTGGGGGCAAAATCACTATCGGTATATATTGCTTCACAAAGCAACTTAATGCGAAGTAGGTCTGTAAAATTCAGTCTATCTGTCTGTTGCGAGAATCTGTCGGTCACATCATTTTTTGCCTGACTATAGGCCGGTGCTCTCTTTTGGTGTCTGGCATTATTCAGATAAGAATCTATCTGGCTGATAAGAGTTTCTCGTTCGATCTGAAATAAGTCTTCAGGCAGATGTGTAAGCAGGCCATGATCGGCCACAGCAAAGGTATAGTTGTCTTTTTTCTGCAAATATTTAACTCTGGCCTGCAAGGTTTTATTATTGCGTATTTGGGGGCAGAGTTGTTGTGCCCTGAGCATTTCCCCTTTAGATAATGGCACATAGCCAAATTCTGAATTATAATAGCAAGCCATTTCCATCATTGGATTTTGCGGCTCAATGTTTTTGAGCCAGTTACCAACAAAAGCAGGGCTGCTATAAGTAAGCAGATATTGCCATAAGTCCAACTGCTCAAATACATCTGTCTCATATTGGCCGTATTTCTGGCTGTTTAGACGCTGTATAATGTAGTCTGGAAATCGTTTTGAACTTATCTCCTCACAAATATGCCTCATATTGGTTTCCCGGGCAGGATATTTCCCGGCGTAACGACTGAGGTATATAACGGTTTGGTCTGTCTTAATAGCAGCCAGAGTCTCAATAATATGATCTGCAACCTCAATATCAGGTGTATTGAGCAGACCCTGGCCCAGCCAGTGGCCCACTTGTTCGGGGTATTTTTCCCGGGCCAGGGCAATAGCATTGAACCTTTGCTGGCGATCGGAATTGGGAGCGGTAATTATCTTTTCCAGGTTTGTCTCGCTGCTTATTTGCATGCCGGGAGTGCAGCCTGACATAAATTTAAATATCAGAACAGCCAATAAGGCAAACCGCATATTGTACCAGAAAGTTTTTTTCATAGTTTCTTATTACCAGATGTAAATGACAATATCAGTCCACCATTTATATCAGGTTGCCAGGTCCTGGACTGCCAGTCTGACCAGCAGCCCTTGAGAGTAAAGCCGTAATCAGCGTTCAACTTTATATGACTTTGCTGTTCCCGACGATAAATGGTATCAGTCTGGTCAAAGATAACTTTGCCATCTTCCTGTTGAAGGCTTAAATTGAAAGCAACAGTATTGTTAGCCCCAAAATCATAGTGGCGTTTAAATATAAGGCCATCTACTTTTTTGTCCGGGAAATCATAGCTGGTCATATCAGCAAAATAGTCCCAGTTTACTATCTGGTACAGCCATTTACCGCCCGGCGTAAGTTTGTCTGCTACTTTGGCTATGAGTTCTGTAAATTTATCATTATCCAGATAGCTGATCACATTACCCAGACTGAATATAAAGTCAAATTTACCCGGGAGCTTATCGATCTGGCATATATCCATAGCATAAAAGCTCAGATCAGGATATTTGCTTTGTGCCTGCTCTATCATTGTCGGCTCAAGGTCGATAGCGACTATCTCCTGACAGCAGGCTCTGAGATAGTTGCACAGCGTACCAGAACCACAGCCCAGCTCTAATAATCTCTGGCTTTTATCTGTCTGTCGTGACATAAAAACAGCCTGTTCCTGATTAAAAGGGAATATACGATCGTAATATTGGGAAAATATCTTATAGCTCATAGTATTTGATTATAGGCCGGTATTTTTTCTTACTCAAGGGAATAATTTACTATCATGATAATAAATAAGGCATC
>JAFGDI010000170.1 GCA_016932145.1 Sedimentisphaerales bacterium | reverse complement strand
TATAAATCGCTATGGTTTTATTTTATTGTTCACATCTGATATTTCTAGTGGAAATTGCTTTGGGTTTAAGATAGAATTGTTGCTGGTATGGGTTGTGATTGCAGTTCTGCAATGGAACTGTTGAATCAGGCTTGAGTTACTACAGAGTTTTGCAGGAGCAACCTCATGGCGCAGGGCGTCGTTAAGTGGTTTAATAACAAGAAGGGCTTTGGATTTATTCAGGGCCTGGATAGCGGACCGGATATCTTTGTTCACTTTAGTGAAATAAAGGGCGATGGATTTAAAAAACTTCACGAAGGTGATATGGTGACTTTTGATCAGGCACAGGGCGAAATGGGTCCCAAGGCCGTAAATATAATCAAGGTCGAGTCAGCCGTAGCTGAAGAGAGCTGAATCTTAGTTGCCGATTCCCGAATATCAGGTTTGGAACCAAATTCCGGCAGTAAGATATTGCCGGTATGTGTAATTCTGTAGCTTGTCTTTTTTTCCCTGTTTGTTATTCTGAAAGATGTATTATTATATCAGGGTTTAGCTGTTTGTTTACAAAGGGTAATAATGGCTGACAGGCCGGTAAAAGTTTTTATTTGTGCTGCTGAGGTCAGTGGCGATCATCATGCAGCGCGACTGATGCGTCAGTTTGCCCGTGATGGTAAGCAGGTTAGCTGGACAGGTTTGGGTGGCCCGGCGATAAAGTCAGCCGGTGCTGTAATGCTCGACGATCTGGTCAGTCGCAGTGCTATGCTTATAAATGCTTTGGGACAGGTTGCGTATTATTGGCAGCTACTGGGGCGGGTTAAACAGCATCTTATCGCAGAGAAGCCAGATCTGGTCATTACAGTTGATTCACCGGCGTGGAATATACATATAGCTAAGGTTGCCCAAAAACTTGGTATTCCTGTAATGCAATATGTAGCACCGCAATTATGGGCCTGGGCTCCCTGGCGTGCGGGTAAATGGCGTAAGAATGCAGATGCAATTGCCTGTATTTTGCCATTTGAGCCGGAGTGGTTTGCACGCAAGGGGATAAAGGCTGAGTTTGTGGGTCATCCTATTTTTGATGATCGATCAGAATATATTCCCAGTGCAGAGTCAGTTGAACGAGATAGGGCTGTCAGGGTGGTAGCATTATTGCCGGGCTCGCGTAAGCAGGAGATAGCCAGGCTCTGGCCGGCTATGTTCAGGATAGCTCGTGAGATGCAGCGGGGGAATAATGATCTGAAATTTATTACTGCCGCACCAGATGAAAGTACGGCAGCAGTGTTGAGAGCAGCTATTCCTGCGGATTTAGATATTGAAATATGTACAGGCGGCCTGGTCGAGGCTACCACTCGTGCTCAACTGGCGATAATTGCCTCTGGTACCGCTACATTGGAAACGGCTGTCGTCGGCTGCCCTATGATAGTTATTTATCATGTGCCCAACTGGCAATGGCAGATGGTTGGTCGTCATATACTTACGGTCAGCCATATATCACTGGTAAATATATTGGCAGGCAAAGAGCTGGTCCCGGAATATGTACCATTTAACAATCGGGCAGAGCAGGTTGCCCGGCGGGCAATGGAATTACTGGACTCGCCTGCACGACTGGCCAGGCTGCGTCAGGAACTTATAGAGCTGACCAGACCGCTGGCACAAAATAAAGCGTCAGAGAATGTTGCGGCTATGGCCTATAAGATGCTGGCAGAGAGCAGTAATAAGCGATAAGATATAATCGGTTTTAGTGGTTCAGTCATACTAAAGATGGAGTTGGATCAATGATTATGGAAGAAGTAAAGTTTTTCATTAGCACCTTTATACAGATGTTTGCCTTGCTGAGCCCGTTTGGTGTGGCGGTTTTCTTTCTGGCTAATACCTCTAATTTTGACCCGACAGCCAGGCGTCAGACGGCGAAGCTGGCTATATTAACTATTACAGTTGCAACTTTTCTGGTTTTTTTGGTTGGTAATATGTTCCTCGAACTCTTTGGCATTACGCTTGATGCCTTTCGAATTGGAACTGGCACGATCATGATGTTGAATTCTATTTCCATAGTCAGGGGAACGAAGTTTTATGAGGTTAATGCCTCTACTCCTGCTGATTTTGCTATTGTGCCTTATGCTATACCCTTTGTGGTAGGGCCGGGTATAATAGGTTATCTTATCGTATTAAGCGTGCAGACGGTGGGTACCTACGAATCGTTTGTGGTCCTGTTGGCCTTAAGTATTGTAATTGGTACAATAGCTTTGCTTTTGCTTAATAGTGATGCTTTTATGCGTATGATGGGTAAAAGGGTAATGGCGGTGATCGACCGGTTGTTTGGCCTGATCTATTGCTGTATGGCAGCTCAGGTTATTTTTGATGGTATAAGAAATTATTTTATCAAGTAAGAAAAACAGTAACCGTGAACGGTTACAGTAACAAGTAACAATACACAAGTTGAGGTAATCCGAAATCCCGAACTAGCATCGGGGCTCATGATTCTCGCTGGGCTCGAAGCTGTCTGATTTTAATAAGCCTCGCCGAAGGCGAAACCTGAGCTGATTTATGCTACGCATCACTGCGTGTCTTATTTCTTTAACCGTGTGAAAGGTTACTATTTTTTCAGATGGAGGTATTATGTCTTACGAGCAGGAAAATAATAGTGTGAATAATGGTCCGTCATCCGAGCCGGTATCGGGTCAGTATTATAATGTACCCAGTGCGGCCCCGGTATATATTCCGGTGAATAAGAAGTCTGGCAGGGTGGGCGGCTCAATTTTTGGCCGTTTATGCCGGGCCGTTTATAAGGTATTTATTGTCTCCCTTATTTGCTTTGGCTTATTACTACTGGGCACTATTGTTATGTATATGTCTGGGGCAATGATTTCAAGTCAGGTTATAGAGCCGGGCGATAAGTTTAATCGTATAGCCGTTATCGACCTGGAAGGTATGATCGATATGGACAATGCAGCGGGCTTTACCCAGCTGCTCAAAACGGCTGCCAAAGATGATACGGTCAAAGGCGTAATAATCTCAGTGAACAGTCCTGGCGGTATGGTTGTGCCCTCTGATATGATGGCACATGAGATCGCTATGTTTCGCGAGAAAAGCGGTAAGCCGGTATTTGTCTCAGTACAGCAGTTATCAGCCAGTGGTGCCTATTGGGCGACTGCTGCCTGTGACCGGATATTTGCCCAGATGAATTCTATGGTAGGCAGTATAGGTGTTATATATAATGGCTTTGTGGTAAAAGATACGCTGGACAAAGTTGGCATAGCTCCGATAACTGTTAAGTCTTCCCGTTCAGATATGAAAGATAAAGGCTCAATGTTCCGTATGCCGACAGAGTTGGAACTGGCCGATATTCAGGCGGATATAGATAAGGTACATGACCGCTTTATTGATGTTGTTGCCGGCGGGCGCAAGCTCAGTCGTACCATTGTGATTGGCTATGCCACCGGCGATGTATTTGATGGTCAGGAAGCAGTTACCGCTGGCCTTATCGATGAGATTGGCTATCTGGACGATGTTATAACCTCTCTCAGTGCCCGGCTGAATATAGAAAAGCCCCAGGTGTTCAGAATGGCACCGGCAGACTCATTGCGTGACCTGCTGATGGAGGCCAGAGCAACTCTGAGTGATCCGCTGGATTTTCACAGCCAATATCTGCAACTGGCAACTACCCCACGCATACAGGTACTCTGGCTGGGTAATTGATTAGTAGCTGAGAGTTCCTTTGAGTGTCAGAAATAGCAATTATTACCATGCAGAGGCGCAATATGATGTGTGCCTCTGCATTTCATTTTAATCCGTTTGCGATCGGGAGGCTTATTGCAATGCGGATCAGACCATGCGTTTTGTTGGCCATTCTGGGCCTGCCATTATGGGGTAAGGGGCATATTTCATCTGTTTTAACTGGTATAATGCAACAGTTTTTGCTGGTAGTACCAATTTGAGTGTTTTTCTGTGGGCAAAGTGGCTTCTTTACTTCGTAAAAGCGTATTTATGGTCCGTATAATATTTTTACTGTCCGATATAAAAAACCGATCTGGCTGGATATGCCGGAAATAATGCGTAAAAAATGGCTTTATCGAAATTCTTGACAAATAATTTTTTTTGTTCTTAACCTGACTCTCTGCCTTTCCGATTGGTCATACATAATCAGTTAATAAAAAGCTCAGTTAGAACTTTTTACGGTTTAAGTTAGAAGAAAAGTTAATGACGAAATAATAGAATTAATCAGGAACAGTCGGAGTAAAAAATGCACAAGGAAAGCAGCTCACCAAACAAAAGAAGAGATAAAAGAGTAAGGTTTTTTTGGCCGGTATGGGTCGGGCATGAACGAGAAGTTAACGATGTTATGTATCGTGGCAAGGCCGTTGACCTTACTAAGCAGGTGGTTGCGATAACGGTTCCCGGTACGACGCCGGTATGTGTGGGAGAGGCTTTATTAACCCGATTCAGTTTTCCTAAGGGCGATACCAATATGTTCGATATGGGCGATTATAAGGGCTGGAGTGAGGTTGTGCGGGTAGAAAGCGATCTGCACGGCAATAAGCGGGTAGCCCTGAAACTTAAAAGTCCGATCAAAGAAGAATATTATTGTCAGCCAGCCTGACATAACCGCCGGATTCGCAGCCTGTGTTCATTTTGTGCTATAAGTATTATAGAGCATAGAGCTGCGTCAGGCAGAGCGGGGCGTTAAGGTCCTGCTGATAATGGACCAAACTCCATTCGTTCTTTTCATAAAACTGACAGACCATAATACGGCTGTCAGTTTTTTTGTTATGATAGCAATAGTTGGGTTATAACTTTAGGTTGACAGTTAGCGATAAGGCATTTAGAATGACCGATTGTGTAAGTTATTTGACCTTTAGACAACTTCTGGCAGGAAGACAGCTATTATGAACGAAGAAGATTTTTGCATTCTCCCAACGGTTAATCGGGCGGCTGCTATTGTTATCCCAAAACAGGCTATGCTCGACTGGCTTAATACAACCCCGGCTAAGCTGGACCCATCATATACTATAGAGGTAATGCAGTCTGAAAATACCAGCGTATTCCTTCTTTCGGAATTTGAAGAGCAGGCCGATGTTCTGGCCTGGTTCAAGAAAGACTGCAAAGATGCTCTTACCGAGTTGCTTATGGGCTGGTGTACCGATATTGAATGTTGGCCTGAGCTGAACTGGAAGACCTTTGAGCGGTTTTTTGAGGTTCGTATCGAAACTCTGGTCTTTGATATGGGTGATGGCAAGGTTCTGCATGATGATATAGATGAAGATGAACTCGACGATGATGACGACGAGGAAGAAGAAAGCGAAGAATAAAAAAAAGCCCGGACAGTGATTGCTGTTCGGGCTTTTTAGTTTATTAAAATTAACTTTCAGCGTAACCGTTCACACCTGTTCGAGATGGCTTGCCCAGGTAGGACAGGCATCCTGCCTGTCACCCAAATTTCGACGAAGTCGAAAACAAGGTTGAAATAACAAGGGCATAAATATGCAAAGTAATATCTCGATAGTAGTTTGCCAGCTTTGCTGGCAATTCAGGTGACAGGCAAGATGCCTGTCCTACTATTTGTCGTGAATGGTTACCTTTCAGCTTATTTTTTGCCGGAGATGAATTTTTCGATGCGGTCTATACCTTTATCGATCAATTCCATACTGGTGGCAAAGCTAAGTCTGATATTTCGGTCGCAGCCAAAGCCACCGCCTGGCACGCAGGCAACGCCGGCCTCTTCGAGCAGTTTATTACAGAATTCGACAGAGTCTTTAACGCCTAGTTTTTCATAAGTAGCTGATACATCAGGGAATGCGTAAAAAGCACCGGTAGGTTCGGCACAGGTTACGCCTTCAATGGCATTTAAGCGTTTGCAGATATGAGCGGCCCTTTTAGCGAATTCGGCATGCATTTTGGCAATTTCTTCCTGACCTTTTTGCAGGGCATCGACCGAGGCGAGCTGGCAGAAAGTAGCCGGTCCGGAGGTCATGTGTCCCTGCATGTCGTCAATGGCCTTGGCGGCATCTTTGGGAGCGGCAATATAGCCAACGCGCCAGCCGGTCATTGAATATGCCTTACTGAGACCGTTAACAGTTAAGGTCTGGTCATAGAGTTCGGGGCAGACAGAAGCAAAGCTCCTGAATTCCATGTCTCCATATACCAGCTCTTCATAAATTTCATCACTGAGTATAACGACCTTGGTTCCCTTGAGCACTTCACCCAGGGCCTTCATTTCAGCAGCGGTATAGCTGAACCCGCCAGGGTTACTGGGAGAATTGAAGATAAGCATAGCGGTTTTGGGTGTAATGGCCGCTTTTAATATCTCCGGGGTAAGTTTATATTCATTTTCTGGCTTTGTCTCAACGATAACCGGCACACCACCCACCAGCTTGACCATTTCCGGGTAGCTAACCCAATATGGTGTGGGAATAAGCACTTCATCACCCGGGTCAACGACGGCGTGAATGCCCATATATACCGCGTGTTTGGCCCCGCAGGCAACGACGATCTGGTTAGGCTCATAGCTTAAACCATTATCGTCTTTGAGTTTACGGGCTATTTCCTTGCGTAGCCCCAGATCGCCAGAAGCCGGGAGGTATTTGGTGCGACCAGCATGCAGGTATTTAACTGCCGCTTCGGTGATAAATGAAGGGGTATCGAAGTCTGGTTCTCCAGCTCCAAAGCTCACAACATCAACCCCCTGTGCCTGCAATTGCTTAGCACGGGCAGTGACAGCCATAGTTACTGATGGTGATACCGATGCGGCATTTCTGCTGATCTTCATTGATTGTCCTCTGTTAGAATTATTATTTCAGATTATAATTAAAGCAATCAGCATTGTACCAATTGACAGCCATTTGTCAATTAGTCATCAGGCAGGCTTGGCCCATCTTCTGGCGGATTGGAGGGTGTTTAGCATTAGCATGGTGATGGTCATTGGTCCGACGCCGCCTGGTACTGGAGTGATAGCGGAGGCTACTTCGCTGACGGATTTGAAATCTACATCGCCAACTAAAATGCGTTTACCTTCAGGAGTGCGACCGGTTTCGTTTACTCCGACATCGATCACGACGGCACCGGGTTTGACCATATCGCCGGTGACGGCATTAGGAACTCCGGCAGCGACAATGAGGATATCAGCCCGCCGGGTATGGCTGGCCATGTCTTTGGTTCTGGTATGACAGACAGTAACAGTGGCATTAGCACCGGGCGCTTTTTGCAGGAGCATATTAGCGATAGGTTTGCCGACGATATTACTGCGTCCGACAACAACGACTTCGGCGCCATCGGTTTTAACGCCGCTGCGAATGAGCATCTGTTGTACGCCGTAGGGGGTGCATGGTAAAAAGGCCGGCTGGCCGACGACCATGCGTCCGACATTAACGGGGTGGAAGCCATCGACATCTTTGTCCGGGTCAATGGCATATAAAACCTTGTTCTCATCAATATGGCCAGGGAGCGGCAGTTGCACGAGAATGCCATGTATTTTTTCGTCTTTATTATACTTATCGATAAGGCTGAGCAATTCTTCCTGACTTATCTGTCCGGAAACAGTTTCCTGTATCGAATGGAAGCCTAGTTCGTGAGCTGCCTGCTGCTTGGCGCGTACATAGCTTTGCGAGGCCGGGTTCTCGCCCACGAGAATAGTTACCAGTCCCGGCGTAATGCCGCTGGCGGCCATGAGTTCTTTAACGCCCTGGCCGATTTCGGCTCTTATCTCTGCTGCAATGTCTTTGCCTTTGATCAATCTGGCTGTCATATTATTCCTGCTCGCTCTTTTTTTGCTGTTCTTTTTTACGCAGGGCATCTACCCGGTCGCGGGCATCCTGGTAATTATAGTCTAATTGAGTAACCTTGCGATAGTTAGTTAGTGCTTCGGCGTCATTGCCATCGGCTTCATGGGCGCGTCCGAGGTTATAGAGCAATTCCTTGGCCATAGCCCCTTCCTTGCTCTCGACATTTTCAAATGCTTCCTGGAATGACTCGATAGCATCGGTGTACCATTTCTTGTAGAAGAAGCACTGACCGATATGGCTCAGTGACCCGGTGCGGAAGCGTGGGTCTCCGCGTGACTCCTGGAACAGAGGTATAGCCTCATCAAAGCGTTTGGCCTTGAGATATCTCTTGGCCAGCTCGAATTTATATCTGCGGTCGGTCGGGTGATTCTGGACGCATTCCAGATAATGATTTAATTCAAACTCGTGCATTTCAACGGCGAGGCTTTTGACCTTCTGGGCGTATTCAGGATTTTGCGGTTCGCTTTTCATAGCGTCCTGCAGTTCGCGTATCTGCCGCTTGAACTGGCGCAGTTTTATTTCATTAGCCCGCTGTCTGTAGAAGAACTGACTTAATGCTTTATATGCAGCCTCTAGTACTTCGATGGCTATCTTTTCATTTTCGTAGGTGTCAGTAGCACATAAGGCGGTAACATATTTATCGATATTACGCTGATCAGTTGGGTTTTCATTGTATTCCAGACGAGCGGTGGCGATAGAGCGGCGATGCACATCTTCATTACTGAGTAATGACTGTTCGGCGTGCAGTTGCTCCTGGTCGTCGCGATCTTTAATACTATCGCGGAAATCGCCGTCGCCATCATATTTACCCTTTTGCATAGTAGCTTTGGCTGACAGGTCACGCAGGGCATCGCGTAAATTTGAATCTTTGGGTTTGAGTCGGCAGGCCATCTGGCAGGCCTGTTCTGCCCGCTTGAATGATTCGATCTTCTGATAGATATCCATCAGCAGCAGATACATTTTAACATCTGGTTTAGGGCTTTTAATGCAACTGTCAAGTAACAGATCGCACATCCAATGGCAGACATCATGGAATCCGGCCTCAAGCGATGCTTTGCAAAAATCGGCCATGTGGTCAGTGTTGTCAGTGTCCTTACTCAGCAGATATTCCGACTTGAGCATGGCATCTCGCGGGCTTTTGCCGGGATTCTTTTTATATTTGGAACCATCGCCGAAACCTGACTTTTTTCCACCCGATGCACTGCGGCGTAAAGACATTTCACGCAGTTTTATATGACCCTCTTCCAGTGCCGTCGGCCAGAAACTCAGACCATCGAGATATAACTCGATCGCATAGTCATAGTTTAAGGAAAAGGCTACCTTTTCCGCCTTACTGAAAAACTCGCGGGCACGCCTTTTGAGTTCTTCAGGCACTTCATATACATTTACTTCTGGCATAATTATATTACACTTTCCAGAGTAGCGCGTTAATATTGTTCCACTCAGGCCGGCTAATAACCAGCATGAGAGAATGCAGATGGTCAGGTACTTACTCGTAATCAAGAGCAGAGCAACTACCTGTTCTGAATTCTAACTTCTTGTCCAAAAAACATTAAAACAAACCAGCTAACTAAAGCAGCCAGTTTGGATAATATGATAAAATAATCATTTGCTCTATTTAGAACAGCCTAGTATAGCATATCATATCAATATGTCAATCCAGCATTTAACACACTTTTCCACATATTTCACACCAGTTTGGGGTAATATCTCTGGTTGTTTTGCTCTGGTTAAATATCTGGTCTTATTGCACTTTTAAAATGTAATTGCCGGTCTGATGTTTAGCAATCAGGCCGGCAACTTATCGCTCATAACTCATTATCATTACAGGAACTTGTTTATGCTACGCATCACTGCGTGTCTTATTTCTTGTTACTGTAATAATCTCATTGCTGGAGGTATCAGAGTTCTTCCAGTTTGGCAGTGAACTCTTTTATCAGCCAGTCTGGTGTTGAAGCACCGGCGGTAACGCCTGCGGTTTGTTTCCCTTCGACATATTCGGGCTTAAATTCATTCCAGCCCTGGAGATGATAGGTTTTTACGCCATGTCTCCGGCATAATTCGGCCAGTTCACCGGTATTGGCACTATGACGAGAGCCTAAGACGAACATTACATCTACTATGCTGCATAGTTCTACAGCAGAGGCCTGACGACGGGCGGTTTCTTTGCAGATGGTATTGACTATTTTCATTTCTTCATAGCTGCGCATTGCCAGTTGGCCTACGACCTGGCCGAAATCTTCTGCTGAATGGGTGGTCTGTGAGACTACAGCTACTTTACCGCGGGCGGGTGCTTTGTCGAGGTCCGCTACGCCGGCTACGACGGTAACCTGAGGGGCATAGCCGACAACGCCGCGAACTTCGGGGTGGTCGGGGTCGCCTACTACTATTACCTGATAGCCTTGTTCGTATAGTTCGCTGACGAGATTTTGTACCCGGCGGACCAGTACGCAGGTGGCATCGACCAGATTATAACCACATTGTCTGACCTCTTCGAGCAGTTCCGGGCGACAGCCATGACTGCGGATCAGTACATTAACCTGCTCTGGTGTAAGGGTTTGCTTCTCGGCACTGCGAACCTGAGATAGTTCGTCGACGACTTTCAGGCCATTGCCCGACAATCTTTCTACTACCTGATTATTGTGGATAAGATGGCCCAGACAATATACATTGCGGTTTTCCTTGAGTAAGGTTTCTGCGGTTTCTATTGCATGTTCTACACCAAAGCAGAATCCCATTTTTTTTGCTAAAATTACCTTCATTTTTATACCCAAACTGCCATTGTCTTAATTTTACGGTTATTTGTATTTATGATAAAGCTCTTGCCAGGTTATGTGCAAAATTCAACGATAAACTTTTCCAGGCCGTCTTTTACTGTGCCCAGACCGCTTTTGCTGGCGTAGTCGATCTGGGTTAATCGCTGAAGGCCCGAAGCGATCTTTTTGCCCGGCATAGCTTTTACCAGTTTCATGAACGCCTCTTGATTATGCCAAACACCCGCAGCTCTGGGTATTTCGTAGGGCGAGAGCTTCTGTGCATACATTAGTCTGCCGCTATACAGCTTACGAAAATACCAGGCAAAGGCGCCAACGGCGGTAAATTCGGAATCTCGAGTCTTGCCCAGCATCTGATCGAGCAGGTTCAGGGCCTGGCCGACATTGCCATTGGCCATAGCGTCGATAACGCTGAAGGCATCATATTGACGGTTATTGCCTACCAGCATTTCTATTTCTTTTTCAGTTATTTCTTTACTGCTGCCGCTTGACATAAATGCAGCGATCTTATCTACTTCATTTATCAGTTGACCGGCACTATCGCCAGTGAGTCCGATCAGAAGTGAAACGGCATCAGATTTTATTTTGAGGCTATATTCATTTTTGGCATAGTTTGTGATAAAGTCGGGCAATTCTTTAGCGGTAAGTTCTTCGTATTTTTGAACCCAGCCGATCTGTGCGGCTTTTTTCGCCAGCTTGGTTGTTGCCGGGAAGGTCTTGACCTGCATGAGCAAAATGCCGGTTGACGAGGGCTTTTCCAGATATGCTTCGAGCTTTTCGCGATTGGCGGTAATGAATTTATCTGCTTCGCTGATAATTACCAGCCGATATTGCGAGAGGAACGGGAAAGTAAGCAGCTCATCGAGCACTTCGGGTAATGAGGCCTTATCGCCGTCAAAAGAGGTGACAACAAGCTGCGGGTCATCATCGCCGACGATCATATCCGTTATGATATGCGTCTGGTCAACCATTCGCCGGCGATCATTGCCGCAAAGGACAAAGACCGAATATATTTTGTCGGGCTTATCTGCTTGTTGAGTCTTTTTCGCCATGGTTCCGCCTGTCGGGTGCTAATAAAGCTATACAAGCAAGCCATTATATAAGCAATAGTCGTCGGGGGCAACTGCGGAGATGGACTAAATAGGTTTTTGTGCGTAACGGGTTGCTATATATATGCTTATGGCTCTATCAGGCATAATGGGGTTTTTTACTGCACAAATATTTCTCGTTGTGCTTGTAAATATCTGAAAAACAAGGAATAAAGACAGCTTTGTAGTGAATTCAGCTCGTAGTGAATTAAATATACTAAATACAGTAACTGTAACCGGTTATCAGGTGCAGTCCGGTTATCACATCAAAAAACAAAAACCAACAACCAAAATAATGTATGTTTTTGACAAACAGATTTATGTAAGGCCTTATAATGTAATATCTTAAACCAAACAGTACCTGGTACCCTCCGGTTATCTTGGTACCCTCCGGTTGTCTGCAAATATTTCTCGTTGTGCTTGTAAATATCTGAAAAACAAGGAATAAAGACAGCT
>JAFGDI010000169.1 GCA_016932145.1 Sedimentisphaerales bacterium | reverse complement strand
CAGACGCTCTAGCCAACTGAGCTAACCGCCCCTTTCGAGGACTTGTAATGATATAGATTTTGTCATTTAGTACAAGCGTTTTTTTGGGAAAAAGTGATTTTATGGTCAAAAGTTTAATAAAATATCTTGTCAGGGTTGCAATGATGTTAAAAAAATGGGTTTAAGAGCGAATTTTCTTTTCATGTAAGCAGTTGTCACTAAAATATTTGAATGGAAAGAATAAAAAGACAAAGTAACAAGTTTATTTCAGCACTGCTGATAGTAATGGTCGTATTAACCGCCGGTTGCGATAAGAAGAAGTCTGTCAAAGAGCCATCAGGTATGCCCAGAACTGCAATGACTATCTCTGGCGAGGAATTTGAGCTGGAATTGGCGATAAACGAAGTAGATCGTGCCAGAGGCTTTATGTACCGCGAAGCATGCCAGAGGAATGAAGGCATACTGTTTATTTTCCCTGAAGCCCGGCTGCGAACATTTCACATGAATAATTGTCTTTTTGACCTGGACGGCATATTCATTGGTCCGGACGATCGGATAATCAATATTGAATATATGCGTTTTCCTCGGAGCGGATCATCGGAGCTGTATAGAAGCCAGAGACCGGCAAAATATGTACTGGAACTAAAAGCAGGCAGAGCCGGGGCACTGGGGCTGCGTCCCGGCGATAAGCTGGAATTTCCTGAAGCAATAAAGGCGATGGCAGTAGAATAGACATAGATGGATAAAATGGAAAAATACGATATAATAATAATAGGTGCAGGTGCCGCCGGGCTTATGTGTGGTCAGGTTGCAGGTAAAAGGGGTTATAAGGTACTTATCCTAGACAAAAGCGGCAAAGCCGGCGGTAAGATACCAATATCAGGCGGTGGCAAATGCAATTTCACTAATAACGACTGCTCTGCTGACGATTTTTATAGCGAAAATCCCCATTTTGTTAAATCCGCTCTCGCCCGCTTCAGTCAATGGGATACCCTGGCATTATTGGAAGAAAATGGCATCGCCTGGGAACTTCGTGATCATGGTCGGTATTTCTGCCAGCACAGCTCCAGTGAGCTGGTAACGCTGCTTTGTGAATTATGTCGCAATAGTGGAGTATTGATAAGACTAAACAGCCAGATAAGCAAAGTAGAACGCTCAGGGGAAGAACATATAATTACTGTCGGCGATACACATTTCGGTTGCGAAAAGCTGGTAGTTGCCAGTGGCAGCTGCGCCTGGCCCCAATGCGGAACTACAGATATCGGTTATGACATAGCTCGCGATTATGGTCATAAGATTATTCCAGTTTGCCCTGCCCTGGTACCACTACATTATAACAAAACAGATGCAGCATTAATGGCCGAATTGACAGGCAATTCAGTATTAGCTACAGTAAACTGTGGGAGATACAGATTCCAGGAAGAAGTGCTATTCACTCATCATGGCCTGAGCGGCCCTGCCATATTGCAAATATCTTGTATATGGCCCCATGAAGGGAAAATACATATAGACTGGCTGGCAGGTTTCGATCTTACAGATGCGATCGAAAAAGGCAGAGCCAGCGACGGCTCGATAACCATAAGTAAGCTGTTACACGGTCGGCTGCCGCGTAAGTTCCTCCAGATATGGCAGCGATATTATGAAGATATAGCAATAGCGAATCTCTCTGCCAGCCAGATCAGTCAAGCAGTTGAAAGTTTCAATTCCTGGCACTTTCAGCCATCAGGTACTGCCGGTTTTAGTAAGGCAGAGGCTGCCTCAGGAGGCGTATCAACCAATGAGCTATCATCTAAAAATATGGGTTCAAAACTAGCCCGTAATCTGTATTTTATAGGCGAAGTTGTAGATGTTACCGGAGCCCTGGGAGGATATAATCTCCAGTGGGCATTCTCCAGCGGCTATTGTTGCGGTCTGGAGATATAGACTGACATCCCGTTTTATGAAAATAGACATAGGGGAAACTAAATTAAGGCAAAGGGAATTAATAGAACTGGGCTTTTTCATAAGTCAGGCAGGTAAAAGTGAAATAACGACTAATCATATTATAAACGCATATTATAGAGTTACTTATAGCAAATAACCAACTTACAAAACATTTATTTTCTGTAATATTTCAAACCAGGCATCCAGTTAAAGAAATGCGTAAAATAAGGCATTTTTAAATAAAGTGAATACCAAAAAGAGTCGATGAACTGTTTGTTGTAAGCGAATTAAAATGTATTATGCAATTTTAGTAAAAACTGGGAGAAGAATTTGAGCCAGGAATACCAAACAGAGCTTCTGGGGTCAATAGTCAATGGTCCAGATGGAACAGTAATGGAGGTGTGTCGAGAGCGATACCTGCCAGTGCCCCTGAACTGTGTTCCGCCTCATTTTCTCAACGGGATAAAAATCTACATATCTACTCCGCCGGGCTTTAGTCTTTACAATAGCGACAATAAGCCGATAAGCGAAAAGGATTATACCCGTTTGCTCGATGCCGGGATAAAATATGTTTACATTTCAGCCCAGGACCAAAAGGCCTATTTTGAGGCAATAGAAAACTCGATCAATGACATAATTGAAAGCAAGGAAATACTAATTGAACGCAAAAGCGAAATATTATATTCATCGACAATAGCTCTGGCAGAACAGTTATGCCAGGATGATATTTCAGGAGAATCAATAGAGAAAAGTCAGGACATCTGCTCAGCAACAGTCAGCCTGATAATGAATGACCCCCGGGCATTTCGCTATCTTTACGATGTAACCGCACATGACTTTTTAACCGCTACTCATATGTCAAATGTCAGTACCTTACTGATTGGATTTGCCTGTCATGTAGGTATAAAAGACCCGGGTTTATTAAGCGACATAGGCACAGGCGGCCTGCTGCACGACATAGGCAAAATATTTATTTCCAATGATATACTTAATAACGAAGAAGAGCTTAGCGAAAGACAGCGAGAATACTTTAATCGGCATGTTGAACAGGGAGTATGTTATCTGGAAAAAAATGCATGCATATCACCTGAAGCAATGAATGTAATAGTACAGCATCATGAGCGAATGGACGGAACAGGTTACCCTCAGGGCCTGAAGGGCAAGGAAATATCGATTACCGGCCGCATGGCGGCAGTGGCAGATGTGTTCGATGCTATGACCGCAGCGAGACCATATCGCAAAGAAGTGATCTCAATAGAAGATGCCCTGGAAAGACTAAAAGCAATGGCTCCGCACCAGCTTGACTGCAAGGTAGTGGAAGCATTTGAAAGTTTTATTCAGTTTTCGCTATTGGGTCAGAACAGTCTGACATTTTCGGCAAATAATAACTATATACTCAATGAGTTAAATATTAAGCAGCCAAACGAGGGTAATCCCTCAGGCCGCATATTTCCACGATTATATTTCAGGGCACATGCTATATTGCGGGCTGTTAATAAAGATGGCGAGAAGTGGACACTGGGCCCGAAAAATCAGGTTATAGTATATAACATCTCTCAAGGCGGTATTGGAATTCTCAGCATGACTAAGTTTGAGGATGACAAAGTTATGCATATCACGATCAAAACGCCGGGGAACACCCCTGATATTATATACCTTGCCTCGGTAGTACGCAACAAGGAATATGGCGGCGGCTGGTACACAATTGGAATGAAGTTTCTCAAAGAAATCAACTCCGAAAGTATAGAAGATATATATAAGTTGCTTAGCTGATTTTTTATTTTAATCTATTGATTTTATTGCGCAAAGTAATAAGATTTATAGTATGAACAGAATAAAAAACAGGAAAGTACTGATCATGGGGCTGGGCCGCTTTGGCGGCGGCGTGGGCGCAGCAAGATTCGCAGCCGAACACGGAGCAATTGTTACGGTAACTGACACCTACCCGGCGGAGAAACTCAGCGAGAGTCTGGCAGCCCTGGCCGATCTGGACATTTCATATCATCTCGGCGGACATATCGACTCTGATTTTACCGATAATGACCTGATAATAGTCAACCCGGCAGTTCCGTCAGAAGATGCTTATCTTAAAAAAGCCCGGGAACATGGCACAGAATTAACCACAGAAATGAATCTGCTCTGGCAATATTGCCCGGCAGTAAAGCTCGCAGTCACCGGCAGTAACGGCAAAAGCACCACAACTGCTATGCTGTACCATATAGTCAAAGAGTGCCTACCGGACAGAAAGGTCTGGCTCGGCGGTAATATTGGTAAAGGCAGCCTGTTGGCTAAAATTGACAATATCAGTCAGGATGACATACTGGTTCTGGAATTAAGCAGTTTTCAACTTGAAGACCTGGCCAGCCTGAAATTGAGCCCACATGTCGCGGTAGTGACAAATATCTCTCCTAACCACCTGGACCGACACGGTACTATGGCTAATTATATATTTGCAAAGCAGAATATAATGCGGTATCAGAGAAAAGAAGATTTTGCAATTCTATGCGGCGAGGATGAACAACTTAACAGTTGGTTGGAAATAGGAGATGCAAAAAAGGAATTTTACCGAACTATTCCGGGGCACAATATTAAATTAACCGTACCGGGAGCGCATAACCAGCTTAATGCTGAAGGTGCTATTGCCGCTGCGGCTAAAATTGGGATCAGCAGAGAGCAGGCACAAAAGGCACTGGAGAGTTTTTGCGGGCTGGAACATCGCCTGGAGCTGGTAAGAGAACTCGATGGCGTTAAATATTATAATGATTCAATAGCTACTACCCCAGAAAGTGTTATTGCCGCTATTGATGCCTTTGCCTGCGGCAAGATACTGATACTGGGTGGGTACGATAAGAAGATATCATTTACCGCTCTGGCAGAAAAAGTAGTAGGCAATGTCAAAGCCGCAGTGCTTATCGGCCAGACAGCCCTGCAATTACAAAACGATATAGAGGCCGCAGGTGCGAAGCTGCCACCAGATAAAAGACCTATACTCTCACGCTGTGAGAGCTTCAAGGAAGCTATCGAAACATGCCGCAAACTGGCCGTACCGGGAGATGCTGTATTATTAAGCCCGGCCTGTGCCAGCTATGGTATGTTCATAAACTTTCAGCAAAGAGGAAATGATTTCCGTCAGTTCGTTAATGAGCTTTAAAGGTAACCGTTCACAGTTTTTATATAAATAGCAAAGTTAACTGTGAACTTAAT
>JAFGDI010000168.1 GCA_016932145.1 Sedimentisphaerales bacterium | reverse complement strand
GTGATTGTTATATTTACTTCAACTGCAACAAATAGTCAGGCAAGATGCCTGACCTACTATTGGGCAACACGCCCTTAAATGTGAACTAAACTGTTTAGTAACAAGTAATAAGAAATAAGGTAACCGTTCACACGGTTTTTCTTCTTTGGGAACGCCGACAGTTGAGGGCAAAGCCCGAAATCCCGGCAATTCGGGACTCGGCCATGAACTGGCAAAACTAACAAATTTCCAGTTGTTTGGTAAGAAATAATGTTTATTTTTTTACGATTTTGAATTCAAGCCGCTTTTATAGCTTCTGGTGCGTTTCGTTTGCCGAGCTGGGGCTCGGCGTTCCCAGAGGTGTGAATGGTTACAAAAAAGACCATTAGCAGAAAAAAACTATTCCACTAACGGTCTTTTTTTATCTTACTCTGGCAAAGCAGAAGATCAATCTATTTTAATATCTACAGTCTGAAACGCCTTGTTCTCTGGTATAAAAGACATAGCCTTTATCTGGCCATTATAGCTTACCTCAATGGAATATGATTCGCCGGGCATGAGTTTAAAGCTGGCGGTATCGTTAGTGTCACGATTTTCACCCCTGCTCGTACCGCTTTGTGTTTCCTGACCTTCAGAGTCAATCTTTATCTGAGCTTCCAGCCGCTTGCCATCAGCAGAAAAAACGCGGAAAGCGGTAAGGTTGCCATCAGTCTGGGGCTGCCACATCGCCAGATAACGGTCAGTAACCTCAACAGCTGAAACCTTACTTTCATCATTAGACCACACGCAGCGGAAGGGAACATCTGTTTTAGCATAGCTCACAGCAAATATTCCAGAGGCCCGCGAGCCTTTCTGGGCACGAGCGGCATCAGGAGCAAACCAGACATCGTCAGGCCCTTTACCGTCCCAGGCCCCCAGCGTGTACCACTTACCGTCCCAAACCTCAACCCAGCTATGATTGCCATCTTTATGCGGCCATTTAGCAATACCGGCAACTCGTGCAGGAATACCAACTGACCGACAGGCATCAACCAGCAGAATAGACAAGCCCGAACAAGAGGCTATACCGGAAGCCATCGACTCAGTTGGATTCTGATTAGGCTTTTCCCTTTCAGTTGAATATTTAACTTTGGTCAGCTCCCATATCTGTTCATTTATCTTCTGAGCTGCCTGGATCGGAGTTTGACAATCTGCCACAACCGGCATGACCAGCTCCATAAGCATTCCCCGCCAATCATCGCGCAATTCATCAAGATTAGCATAGGGCAATACATTATTCAGAAATACATCCTGGGGAATGCCCTTCCAGTTTGTAAGAGAAGCGGCCTTATAGGTCAGATTGATATTATTCAAAATAAATTCAGATGACAATGACCGCAGATCACTTTTGGGCATATGGGCTATAAGAAAAGCCGCTGCTTCCATATGCGCTGGCGATACCCGCTCAAATACCTGCAATATTTCGCTGCTATTAAGGCCGGCATTAACAAAAGCATCACTCACCCCCTGACTATATTCCAGAGGTAATTTAGCTACTACAGCGTCTATACGGGCGGCATTATCAACCCCGGCATAGATCGGCTCTGCTTCTTTATCGGTTGCCTTAACAGCCAGAGAACTACCACTAAATGATATAGCTACGGTTTCCTCTGCGGCGAAATCGCCACTAAGCGGAACAAGGACAAAATTATCGGCAATAACCGGGTTATATTGCTGGCCGGTAATAACTTCTGTATTAACCAGCCGCTCAGGCAGGAAAAATACAAGCGGACGATTGGGCCATTTACCCGCCTTATCTGTCTTTATTGTCAATTGCCAGGAATCGTCTTTTCCTTTTTCTATAGAACCAGACCAGGGTAACTGTGCCGGCATTACTTTAGCCTGCCAGGCAGGGTCGCCATAAAAGGCCAGGGCATCGCGATCCCACAACATACCCAGGGCATCATTGATCGCATCAGGATAAGCCGCCGCCGCTATTTTATGTATTTTCTGGTAATCATAGCCGGTAAATTCCACATTCAATAAATCAGGGAATCGCTGGCCTATCTCGTACAATATTGCCTGCTGATTAGCATAAAAAGATTCGCTCAGTGTGTATTGACCTGCCATCTCGCCAAAGTAGGTATTAACTCCCCAGCCCATATAGCCGTAAAATGTAACTACAATATAGCCAAACATCTGGTTGACACCCACTGAATGCATCATAGCAGTAGCAAAGCAATCTCGCTTTGGTATCAGCCCTATCAGACAATTACCGGTGGGCAGATATACCTTGGTGTTAGCAGAAGGAAAGTCTATTCTCTGCCCCTGGGCATCAGAGCCAAAGACAATGCCTTGTTCGCCCTTGATAAATCCCCCTTTGAAATTATAGCCTATCTGCCAGCCAGTGGTCGTACCATGACCGCTGGTATAAATAGCATCTATATCATCCTGCCAGGCCTGAGTAATAGCTTCGGTCGTGTCCTCAGGGCAGTCCATATCGATCACACTGCCATCAGCCAGCTTTCGCTTAGCCACCCCGGCAGCACCCTCATTGAACTGATATCCACGAGCAACATTTTCCAGCCCTATACTTACAGTACCAGAAAAGACACTATCAACGGTCAAAGGCTCAGAGCAGCTTGCAATACGCAAAGCATCTCCCGGCTCAAAGCCAGTCAGAATGGCCCATTGAGTATCGGTATAAGCATCATTGTCCAGCTTGCGGGTAAGACGCTGCACACTGACAACAAAGTCACGGTCAGCACTATCTGCCGGTTCAACAAAACAGGTATAATTGGGCATTATCTCCGCTAATGGCTCTGTGGCCTCAGTAACACCATTACGATAGACAACCAGAGAGGCATCATACCTGCTGCGCAGAGTATCAACCACCTCTCGCCAGGGTTCCAACAGATAAGTTGCGTCACTAACCACCACCACATAAGAACCCACCGGCTCATTACTCTGCCCAATTGCCCGGGATGATCCGGGCCAAACTGCCAGTAAAAGTGCCGCAATAACAATTATAACAGAGTATCTGCCTCTTATTTCAGTAAAAATATCCACTTCATCTCCTCAAATATCTGAGTTCTTGCTTAGTCTTAATTACGCCGGTCATTGATCCGGACTATAGCCTGACCATACAATTCACAACTATGTAATTCATCGGCTTTGCGATAACAACTCATCGCCTGCTCATTACGGCCAAGCATTTCATAGGTCAGCCCCAGGTTGTATCTGGCCGCATGATCGTCAGGCTTCTTGTCAATAGCAGACTGGAACAATACCAGGGCATTGTCATAATCGCCCGCAGCCAAAGCCGACCGGCCTGCCTTATCAAAATCGGTACGACCAATAGCCACCGGCACAACAATAACCCCTTTGCCGGCTACCTTATTAAAAAACTGACTGGCCATGCCCGCTATCAGGTCGATCGCATCATTACCACTGTCAGCATGTCCCTGTAAAACCGTCTTGCGAATAGTACGACTATTGGCCAATTCATAAAATTCCAGTTCCAGGTTAATAAACCACAGTTGTCTGCCATCAACAACCTGCTGCCTGGCATCGATAAGACAGCCCAGCCCGATCGTAGCCTGATAAGGGTCTGCCGCTGCAAATCTGAAATTCGCAAGCAGATCATTCATAATCGCCATTCCCGGCTCAAATAAACTATTGTCATTACAGGAGTAATGATCAAGTCGGCAGACCTCTGCATAATTATTAACCTGCACTGGCAGAGTAACTACCTGACGACTGGTCAAGCCGCAGCCGGAAACTAACATTACCATTACCAATAATTGTAAATATATAGTCTTCATAATCTCATTATTATTCAAAGATACTATATTTGCAATTGAATTATTGGAGTGAATTACTAACTCAAAATGAGATCAGATGCAATCAGGTTTATCCAGTAATTACTTAGGGCGGTCAAGCCGCAACCAAGAGTAATAAGAAACAAGAAATAAGAAATAAGCTGATGTTTCTCGCTTCGCTCGATACTAGT
>JAFGDI010000167.1 GCA_016932145.1 Sedimentisphaerales bacterium | reverse complement strand
CTCGTGACCCGAAATTTGTATCAGCATTTCCGGCCGCTATTTTACTGGAAAGGCAGATAATGCCTGCCAAAATAGGCGATAAGTATTATGCTATAATGAGCGATCCGTTTGATACTACCGGTGTAGATGAATTGCGGGTGGTTGCCGGTATCGAATTTGAGATCGCACTGGCAGGCAGTGTAGAGATAAGTCGATATATTAAAGAAGTTATGGGTTTGGGTGCTGATACAGTTCAGTCGATGTTCGATGAGGCCAGAGAATCGGGAATAGAATATCTTGGTCGTGGCGACAAAGAAGAAAACGACCTGTCAAAAGATTCCGGCGAGGCTTCGATGATCCGCTTTGTCAATCAGATATTGACAGAAGCGATAGAGTCAAGGGCAACAGATGTGCATATAGAGCCATTTGAGCATGAATTACAGGTGAGGTATCGAATTGATGGAGTGCTTCAGGCGGCGTCTATACCGCCGGAGATCAAGCAATTTCAGCCGGCAATTGTTTCTCGTATAAAAATACTCAGTCATCTGGACATAGCGGAAAAACGCGTACCACAGGATGGTCGAATCAAGCTGGTTTTAGCTGGTCGAGAGATCGATGTTCGAGTCTCTATTATCCCTATGCTCTATGGCGAGGCGGTTGTATTGCGTATTCTCGACCGCGGGGCAGTTTTGCTAGGCCCGGAAAATATTGGTATGGGCGGCGAAGATGTTAGCGTTTTCAAAGAGATATTAACCAAGCCGCATGGTATTATTTTGGTGACAGGTCCTACCGGCAGTGGTAAGACCACAACGCTTTATGCTGCCCTGAGTCATATAAATGATATTGGCAGAAAGATAATAACCATTGAAGATCCGATCGAATATCAATTGCATGGCATAAATCAGATACAGGTATCTAATAAGGCAGGTCTTACCTTTGCTAAGGGCTTGCGTTCGATCCTGCGTCATGATCCTGATGTAATTCTGGTTGGAGAGATCCGCGACCTGGAAACAGCGGAAATAGCAGTACAGGCCTCATTGACCGGCCATTTAGTATTTTCGACCTTGCATACTAATGATGCTCCTGGTGCTCTGGTGCGTCTGGTAGATATGGGCATAGAGCCTTATCTGGTATCATCGTCGCTGGAGGCGGTTATTGCCCAGCGATTAGTTCGTCTGATCTGCCCGAAATGCAAGGAGCCTCTCGATCAGGTTGAAGTTGACAGAGCCAGGTTGCTATTTGGCGATAAAGTTGGTGATAAGATATATCGCGGTCGCGGTTGCTCTGAATGTCAGGGTACAGGCTATTGTGGTCGTGCTGGTATTTTTGAGATAATGGTCGTTACCGAAGATATCAGAACTATGCTGCTGCAAAATGCCACTCCCAGAGACATTGCAATTCAGGCTAAGAAAGATGGCATGAGAATGTTGCGTGATGATGCCTTCCGTTATATTCGAGAAGGCAGGAGTACACTGGAAGAGCTGATGCGTGTAACCAAAGATGAGAACAAGGCAAAAGTGCAAGCCGTTAGCGAGTAAAGAAAAACAGGTCAAATGATCAAATTTGAGTATAAAGCAATAGATAGTCAGGGTAATGTCTCACAGGGCAGTGTTGAAGCTGTAAATCAGGAGAAGGCCCGTATGCTCGTATTTGAGATGGGTCTCGATATTGTTGATATGAAGGAGGCCCGGGAGCAGTCAGGGTCTGTTCATGCCGGGCGGGTCAGTAAAGCAGATGTCGAGAATTTCACGCGAGAGCTGGCAAACCTGCTGACTGCGGGTGTGCCCCTGAGCAAGGCCCTGAATATTCTGGTACGCGAGACGGCAAAACCTGCGTGTAAAAAGAACTGGAGTATGTTATCTGATTTTGTTTCTGCGGGCATGTCACTGGCAGATTCGATGCGAAAGCTGCCCCGGGTATTTTCACCGGTACATGTGGCAATGGTTCAGGCCGGAGAGACAGGTGGCTTTTTAGATCTGGTTCTGGCCCAGATAGCTGAATTTCGGTCACGAGAGCAGGACCTGATGGGCCGGGTAAAGGCGGCCATGTTCTACCCTCTTACTCTGGCGGTATTATGTGCATCGATATTGGTATTTCTGCTCATTTATTTTGTTCCCCGATTTTCGCGTATATTTGAGAGTTTTGGCGGTAAATTGCCGGCACTTACCCAATATATAGTATCGCTCAGTAGTATGGTAATTGATTACTGGATGTTAATAGTTGGAGTTATAGTTATTTTGGTTCTGGCGGTCAGGAATTATCTTAATCGGGACGAAGGAAGGCTGACCCTTGAACGCCTGACCTTAAAAACACCGCTGATAGGTAAATTGGTTGCCCGTTTTGCCTTTGTCCGATTTTCGCGAATGCTGGGTACTCTTTCCGGGTCAGGTGTGCCGCTGGTAGCAACCCTTATCGTTGCCAAGGAATCGATTGGAAACCGGGTGTTATCGAACAGGGTAGATGGCACTATAAAAAAGGTAAAAGGCGGTATGACTCTGGCGGCTTCGCTGGCCGATTGTAAAGAATTTTTTCCCGGCTCAGTTATCGAGATGATAGCAGTAGCCGAAGAGACCGGCAGATTGGACAAAGAGCTGGTGCGGGTCTCAGAGGCTTATGAAAAGGAACTCGACCGTCAATTGAAAATGGCGGTGTCAATGGCAGAGCCTCTTATGTTATTTATTATGGCTGTTGTCGTAGGGACGGTAGTGGTGGGTATGTTACTGCCAATATTCAGTTTACAGGAATTGATCAAGTAAAAATCAGAAAAAAGGATTTTAAGGTGATATTATGAGAAAGACACGCAAGGTACAAAATAGTGGTTTCAGTTTGATCGAACTTTTGCTGGTTCTGGTTATTCTGGCGGCTCTGGCATCAATTATTGTTCCTAAGTTTGCCGGTCGTGGTGAGCAGGCCAAAGCCACCAGTGCCCAGGTTGATATAGCCGCTATATCTTCTGCTATAGATGTATTTGAGATCGATAATGATCGATATCCGACCACTACCGAAGGACTTAAGGCTCTGGTTGAAAAGCCAGCGAATGCTACGGGCTGGAAGAAACCCTATCTGGCTAAAGTAGAAGTGCCCAAAGACCCCTGGGGTAATGAGTACAGCTACCGTCAGCCGGGCCAGCATAATGAATATGGTTTTGATCTGTCGAGTGCCGGGCCTGATGGCAGATTTAACACAGAAGATGATATTACCAATTGGGCTAAAGATCAGAACTAGTCCTGCGTTAATCTGGAGTTCAATAAAATGGTCAGAGCTGTGCAACAAAAGGCAGTAACACTGCTGGAGCTTATTCTGGTGATGATCGTATTGTGTACGGTTCTGGCTATGGCAGCGCCTTCATTGCGAGGTTTTTTTGCTAACCGGGAGATAAGTGATGTGTCATATACGATCTCTGCATTGCTTAATTATGCCTCTGGCCAGGCGGTGACCCAGGGTAATTATTATCGGTTTAACTATAGTGATGATACCAACCAGTTCTGGCTGACCAGTATCAGAAATGGTAATTATGAATTGCTCCGCAATGATTACGGCAGGCGATTTGATATACCGCGTGATATCAAGGTATATATTACCGACTGGCCTATGCTTGATGGCTGCCATTGTGTTGAATTTTCGCCTCTGGGCCGAAAAACGGCGGGCCGTATGCGTTTGGTAAATCCGCAGGAAAATACCGTTGATATTATCTGTCAGAGCATTACAGAGCCATATCAGGTGGTAGAATATAAAGAAAGAAGCAATGAAATACGGTATGAAAGACAAGGCGATTAAAGGCCGGGGATTTACCCTGGTAGAATTGATGGTCACGACCGTATTAGTGGCCATAATAATCCCGGCGGCAATAAAGGGTCTTACTATAGTTAGTTCGCTGGCCAGTCAGTCGGCCCACCGGGCTATAGCATTAGACCTGGCCGAGTATAAACTGGTAGAGTTGATAGCTACTGAGCAGTGGCAGACAACCGGACAGTTGGAAGGTGATTTTGCCGAACTGGAAAATATGGGCCTTTATAGCTGGCAGTTTGACTCAAGTGATTCTGGCAGTCTGAAACAATTAGATGTGACAGTGAAATGGAGCAGTCGCGGTCTGGATAAGACCCTTACGCTGACGACACTGAAATTACCTGCTGATGAAGAATAAAAAGAGAAAAACAAGACAAGCATTTACCCTGCTGGAATTGCTGGTAGCAATGACTATTATGGCGGTTATTACCGCTTCGCTATATAGCACTTTGCGCATTGCCTTTCGGGTGAAAGATACGGTGCAGCAGTTAGTTGCTCCGCGGGCACGGGTTAATGTTATATTTGATATGATACGGAGTGACTTGCTCTGTGCGGCGGGACCGGGCATAGAGCTGGGCGGCTCTTTTTTGGGTGAGTCAGAGGCATACAATAATAATGACACGCTGGTCTTTTATTCCAGCAATTATACGCCCGGCGACAAAGAGATCGCCTGTGATATGTACCGGGTTAAATATGCCCTGGAAAAGTATGAGCCCTGGCAGGGTTATGCTCTGGTGAAATATGTAACAACCAATGTCTTTTCAGATAGCGACCAGTTCGCTCGGGAAGAGATATTATGTCGTGGTATATACTCATTGAAATTTGAATATTATGATGGCCTTTCCTGGGTGAGCAGTTGGGACAGTGAAGCTAATCAGCCAGCACTGCCGCTTATGGTCCGGGTAATGATAGAGACAGTTGAAAATAGCTCAATAGAAGATACTGGCATAGAACCTGAAAAGCTGCTTCTGACAGGTCAGTTCCTGGTAACGCAAGAGAAGCAAACCGCCGATGAGGAACAGGAGCAGGGGGGCGGCAGTGACAACTAATCGAAATAAAGGCACTGTGCTTATTATAACCATCTGGATAACCACAATATTGGCAGGTCTGGCTATTATGCTCTCCTGGCAGATACGGACCGATGCCTTGCAAGTGGAAAATCAGATCGATGCCGCTAAGGCTGAGTATATCGCAGCTGGCGGCATAGAATATGCTCTGGCTAATATTAGCAGTGCTTCTGACAGCAGCAGTGAGGTTTCATTTGCAGAGGTAAAACTGGGTGATGGCGTTTTCTGGCTTATCAAGCCGGATCTCTCCAGTGATAAGCAGTTGTCTTATGGCCTGATAGATGAGTCTGCCAAGGTTAATCTTAACTCTGCATCACAAGAGATATTGCTCAAGTTGCCGGGCATGACCAGTGAGCTGGCTGCCTCTATAATTGACTGGCGTGATAATAATAGTGAGGTTACTACCGGTGGAGCAGAGAGCGAATATTATCTGCTGCTAAGTGATAGTTATGAATGTAAGAATGCTAATTTTGAAACGGTCGAGGAAGTATTGCTGGTGAAGGGTGCCAGCCAGGCGATACTCTTTGGCGAAGACCATAATATCAACAGTATGCTTGATGATAATGAAAATGATGGTGACAGGACATTTCCCGATGACAATAGTAATGGCAGTCTGGATGCTGGTTTCTTTAATTATGTTACCGTTTATAGTCGTGAAAAAAATGTTGATAGTGAGGGCAGGCAGCGGGTGAATGCAGCAAATCGTCGTAATCAATCTGAGACTCTTGCCGTACTCAGAACGGTATTGTCAGATGATGCTTCATTTACTGCTATGAATCGCATCAGGGCCAGACAGCGTTATGCTAATATGCTTGATCTGTATTATGTCAGTGGTATAAAGTATGATGATTTTGTCGAGCTGATCGATAAGCTCACAACTACTGATAGTGAAGAGCTGGTGGGTCTTATCAATGTCAATACGGCCCCGGAAGAGGTGCTTAACTGTCTGCCCGGACTGGAGAGCAGCGATGTTGATGCTTTGATAATAAAGCGGGAAAGGCTCGATGATGCTGAGAAAAAGACTATACTCTGGGTTACTACGGTTCTCGATCAGGAGAAGTCTATAGCGATCGGGAGTTATATAACGGCAAAATCGGGGCAATTTTCGGCTGATGTCGTTGCTCTGACCAATAATGGTCGGGCATTTCGCAGATATCGGGCAGTAATAGATACAGTTGATGATTCCGCAGTGATATACCGTAAATCATTATCGCATCTGGGTTGGCCGTTGCCCGTCGAAACATTGGAAAAATTCAGGACAATATCTTTTTAAAGGTAAATTTTATGTCACGAAAAAGTATAATAGTTATTCAATTTACCCGAGAATCCATCTTCCTGACAGAATACATTTCAGGCAGGGAGAGTGTTTCGGGGCAGATGGCTCTTACCCCGGAGCTATGGGGCGACCATGAGCAATCAGGTAAGAAAATAGCTTCATTTCTAGATGAAAAGCAGATCAGCAGCAGTAATGCTATTGTCATACCACCGACAGCAGATGTATTGGTTCGCAGTATAACAGTTCCCCCTCTTTCTGATATGTCAATGCTCAAGGGCATTGTTTTGTCCCGCTTGCAAAAAGAGCTTAAAATATCAGCAGATGAGATAAATATTGATTATACGGGAACGATCTCAAGTCAGAGTTCTAATAATATAATATTGGCGGGCATACTCAAAAAAAGAGCATTGGCCTTTGAGAGTGTGCTGGAATATGCCGGTCTGTCAATAGTGGCGGTTGTTCCTGACTTTATCTCTGTTTTTCATTATCATATTGATAGCAAGACCACCGGCTCTTTTGTGTATGTTGACAATGGTACCGCCCGTATCATTCTGGTTAAAAACGGTTCTATATATCATTATGCCTCGCTGAGTGTGCCTGAGAATGAACCGGAGATAGCTTCTGGCAGGATTTTGGGTGAAATACAGAGAGACACACAGTTGCATAATGATGACAATGATGAATTTACCGTAATTGGTTCTTCAGACGCTTTAACGGCCCTGTTAAATCTGCAAGGGGCACCATATAAGTTGAAATTTACAGACCATATAGTGCCTTTCAGTTCGACTTCGGCCGGTATTGCCGGTCTTTATATGGCAGGTCGTGAGTTTGAACTTAACTTCAGTCAGAATCATTTTACAGAGAAAAAGCAAAGTCGGCTGGGAGCCAGTTTGCGTAAGATCGTGCTGGCTATTGTAGCTTTGCTCATATTGCTGACCTGGTTCTTTTTGAGCTGGGAGCAGGACAAGCGAGCTATAGTAAACGCTCAGCAATGGCTTACCGGCATGGACAAGACCGTAAAAGAGTCGAATGAAATGATCGCCCGAATGAATCAGGCAAAACTATGGTCTAAAACTGATGCTGTTTATAGCCAGTGTCTCAGGGATATTTCCGCGGCTTTCCCTGAATCATCTGCGATCTGGACCCAAAGCCTGGCTATCAATGATAAGTTCGTTGCGGTTATGACCGGCACATCTTCTGATAAGAAGCTTATACAAAAAATGATGGAAGCTATGATCGCTGATTCGCATTTCAGTGATATTAAGACTCTGTATATCCGCCAGTCGGGTAAGAGCACAGATGAAATATCTTTTGCCCTGCAATTCAGCTATAAATCAGGAATAGACACGCAGAAATGAGCTGGGCTCTGGCGTTTACCAGAGCAATGCTCTTTAAGGAAATATGAGGTACTTATGGCACTGACAAAACGAGAATTAAGCCTTTTCTTACTTACCGTTGCGGCAATAATAATATTGCTTTCGGACAGATATATTATCTCTCCTGTCTGGGCAAGCCGTCAGGCGGTAAGTCAGCAGAAGCAGGAGATAACAACACTGGTAGCCAGGAATAAAGATATAGTAGAAAATGTCGCCCCGGTTGCCCGTCGGAAATGGAAGCAGATGGAAGATAATGGTCTTTATGATGACCCGGCCAGGTCTGAAAATATGATGATCAATTATCTCAATGAGATGTCCCGTCAGTATGGCATTGTTCTTTCGTCGATCCAGCCGGATTACGGCTCACAAAATGGCGGCATAGGTATTCTTGACTTTACCGTTGCCGGTTCTGGCTTTGCTCTTGATGTTTATGAATTTATCTGGAGTATAGAAACCAGTAAAAAACCAGTCAGGCTTGACGCAGTGCATATCAGTTCCAAAGATGGCAGTTCCGGGCAGGTGTCTGTTCAGCTTAAGTTATCGACTATCTATGCTTATCAGCAGGAACAGAGCGAGGTAGAAAAGCAATGAAGAAATTTTTATGGTCAATTATATTAGTGCTATGCT
>JAFGDI010000018.1 GCA_016932145.1 Sedimentisphaerales bacterium | reverse complement strand
TCGGACAGCTTATTGGCACTCAGATCGTCTCAGTTGGCTCTGGCTCGGCGATTGCCCGTCTGGAAATAAAGGAATGTCACCTCAACGGCGGAGGCGTCGCTCATGGCGGGGCTATCTTTACTCTGGCTGACCTGGCTTTTGCCGCTGCGGTTAATTCCCATGGCCGGGTATCGGTGGGGGCGGCAACTAATATTGTCTATGTCAATCCCGGCTTGCCCGGCGACACGCTCACCGCTACTGCCACAGAGATAAACTGCGGTCATAAGATGGCTTCTTATGATGTGCGAGTTGTAAATCAGAACGATAAGCTCATCGCCGTTTTTACCGGCCTGGCATATAGAAAAACCGAAACACTTGAAGAGCTCATAAAAATGCGGAAGTAGAGTAGATAGATAGAATTCCACCTTTAAGAAACGCCAAAGGCCTTTTCGTAGTTTGAAAAGGCCTTTGGTATTTTAAATCTTGCCCCAGTTGCTCCACGCTTACTTCACGCAATTATAAACAAACGCCGGCGGCGTATTACGCCACACTGTCGGTGACTGGCTCACCTGACTGAAATTCTGCTTGAGCTTCTTGCGAAAACGCTGACCGGCTGGCAGTAGCAATCCCTGCAAATACGCAAAGGTGCAAAATCGACCGCCAGGCGTCATGGCTGTAATGATCGAGTTGAATAGCCGGTCTTGCAGCTCCGGGTTAAATGCCGCCCAGGGCAAACCGCACACTATCGAATCGATCTTGCTGATTTCATGCTGACGAAGTATTCCTGTAAGATTCTCCACTGAATCAGTTACAACTGTAACTTCAGGCAACTGCTCACTTAATACCGCCGATAAGTTCGGATTAATCTCCAGTGCGATAAAAGTCGAGCCGCTTTTCCGACGGGCCTGTATTAACCCGGTAAATGCCCCTGTGCCGGCTCCCAGCTCAACTATGGTCTCTGCCTCTGCTACGCGAGCTTGCTTTACCATTTCGGCCGCCAGATATTTGCTACTGGCCTTGATCGCGCCGACACTTCCCGGCGAACGCAGAAATTCCTTTAATAACATTCTTCTTTACTTTCTACTTTTGATCCCTGATAAATTCAGAATTAGTTCTATTTCGCCGGTCGGCCTGCCTGTCAGACGAGAGATATCTGCTATCGGTAAGCCGCTCTGGGCCAGTTCTATTATCTGCTGTTTGCTCTCTGGAACATTCTCTTGTTTATTTTCGCTCTGCGATTCTGTTTTAATCTCAGGCGTAGTCTCCTTAACCAGCTTTTCCTGAGCTTCGTCTGCCAGAGGCTCCTCACTGTCAACGCTGAGATACATATCTGCTGTTGTCGTATCTGTGTATGGTACAGATGCTACTGTAACTGGCTTGACATTATTACGGTTGCCTGACTGGCCGGTATTGCCCTGGGTATTATTGGCTGACCTTGCCTGAATATCCACATTTCTGCTTTCGGCAAGTAGCCTCTCGTATTGCTCGATTTTCTTATCTGCCTGAGAAAGCAATATTTCCAGCTTGGCAGCTCTTGTCTCTAACTGACCATTGATCTCTCGCGACATATCAGCCAGGGCCGCCATTAGTTCCTGCAACCTGCTTATAGAGCTGTTGGGGTTCTCTCGCTGTTGCCGGTCGATCATCTCCCGGGCGGTAACCCCGGCATTTTTATCCCGTATTGCTATGCTCCTGCGAGAGGTTGACCGTAAAACCACAAATATTACGACCATCATCATGAAAAACAGGATTATAGTTTGCAGTGGTATCCCTGACAATATACCACTAGTTGGTAATTGCTCATCTGTCTTGCATAAAATGTTGGCAATAGTAAACAGCATTTATTTTTTTACTTTTATCCTGTATAATCCTCTGTGATCTGATCTAATTAGAATTACTATCGTTTTGCAGGAGATATTTTAGATACAATATGGATAACAGGCAAGACAATATTTCTCTTACGCTGACTCATGGCCCCTGGGCTGACATTCTCGATGAATTGCAAGTTGGCCTGCCAATCTGCGATCAGCCGTTCGATGCTCTCGCTCATAAAACCGGGCTGGACCAGAGCGAGGTATTTGATATTGTAAATAATCTTTGCCAGACCGGCATTATCCGGGAGATAACCCCGGTTTTTAACGCTAAAAAACTAAATTATGCCAGTACTTTAATTGCCGCTACCGTTGCTCAGGACCAGCTTGACAATATAGTCTCTCTGCTCAATTCGCTACCTGGTGTATCTCATAATTATGCCAGAAATCACGAACTCAACCTCTGGTTCACACTCGCTTTGCCACTTAAAAACGCTATTGATGGTGATGTTTTTCACCCTTTTTTGCTCCAATTGCAAAATCAATTCAATTTAGCAACTATTATGAGTCTCCCGGCTCTTAAAATGTTCAAGTTAAAAGTCTTATTCGGTAAAAAAGCTCCCGCTCCCGCTCGACAGGTCATCGCTCCTCACTTTGGCAATTTGCCATCTGCGCCTGCCCCGGCTATCTCCGCAGCCGATAAGCAACTTATTTGTGAATTACAAAAGGGCATCCCTCTGGTTCCTCGGCCTTTTGACCTTATAGCCAGTGTTCTGGCAAATAAACCTGAGCCGGTTTCGATAACAGGTCCACAAATTGTTGAAAAACTGCAAATATGGCAACAGCAAGGTGTTATGCGCCGCTTGAGTGCTCGTGTGCGTCATTACCATCTCGGCTTTGTCCATAACGCTATGCTCGTATTTGCCCTTCCAGATGACTATACTATTACACAGGTCGGCCAGAAACTCGCCAGTTATGATTTTGTCAGCCATTGCTATCAACGCAGGCGTAATAACCGCTGGAATTATGACCTGTATGCTATGGTTCATGCCTCTAGTGCCACTGAGCTAAATAACAATATTAACAGCCTTATCAACGAAGCTCCGGCTTCTCAACACCAGATACTCAACACAGCTCACGAATATAAGAAAAGTTCGGTTCTGTATTTTCAGTAATAACAGTGTTTTTAACTCTTATCCTGTCGTATCTTCAGTCCTATAATATCAAATAGTCTCTGGTCTGTGTTAGTTTTTGTTTCATTTGTTTATTTTAATACCCATCAGTGTATTTTGGCTCCTGATTAATCTAAGTTGTTTATCTGTAGGTAGATGTGTTATATTTTCTTTGGCTCTCTGTTTTACTCTGTTTTTGCTCTTGCCCGTAAAGCATATTTCTATATCACTTATCTAAAGAAAAAGGTCGAGTATAACACTGTAGTACGCCGGCTCTGTATTCAGACTGGCTGTTAATTGATTATGATAATAACTGGAGGTGCTTCGGAGATGACAATTAAGACAAAAATTTTAGTTACGGTTCTTATTCCGGTAATAGGTCTGGTGGCTTTTCTGAGTTATAACACTTATAATATGAAAAGTGTTACTAATGAGGTTGAGACTACGGTGCAGGATGTGTTTATGCCTATTGTCGAAAAAGACATTCCTGCTATTAATAATTCCAATAGCGCTATCGCTTCTTTGCTTAGTGCTGATCGTGACGCTTATCAGGCTTATGTTGCCCAGATACTCGCCATGGAGACCAATGAGCTGGATGAACTTAAAGTCCTGGAAGTGGATAGCCTGGAAAATATTAAGCAGGTCGAAGAACGCGTCGCCCAATCTTCAACAGATTTTGATAGCCAGATGAATACTAAATATGGCATATTCAAAGAGCAGTTCAGGGTATGGAATGATAATTGCCGCGAGATTCTTAGAATGTCTTTGGCCCTGGCCGAAGATCATCGCCAGCGTGAGTTGCTCATGGAAACAAGCGTAGCTCAGTTCGATAAGATGCGCGATTGTATTGATCGTATTGAAATGCTCCTGGAAGAAAAGATAAAGGTTCTTACTGCTGATGAGACTGCTACTAAACAGCAGACTAATGAACTGTACGACAGCTATACTTTGCTGCTTAATGCTGACCGTGACGCTTATCAGGCTTATATTTCTCAGATGCAGGCTATGCTTAGTGATAAGCCTGAACAAATGGCCGCGATCGTTAGTGATAATGTCGAAAATATTCAGCAGGTGTTCGACCGGGCAACCAAAGCTTCTGTCGTCTTCGACGATGCCATGAACACCATTTATGGTGAGTTTAAAGGGTATTTTGAGAGATGGCAGTCTGACTGTAAGGCCCTTGTCGCTATTTCTGCTTCGGGTGTTGATAGTCGCCTGGCCAGAAAAGCATTGCATGCTAAATCTATGGCCGCTTTTGGTATTTTCAGAGATTCTATTGATGAACTTACTGGTCTGCTCGAAGGAAAGATCGCCGGTCAGGTCTCTGGCATAAATGAGGTTAGCAAGCAAGCCAGCCAGACATCGCAGGCGATGTGCGACACTATGCGAACCAATATTGGTATTTCCGCCGTTGCCGGTATTATAGTATCCGTCGTATCGATAGTATTGTCTTTTGTGATCTGCTCATCAATTATCAGGGTTCTGAAGCAGGCTATCGAATCTATGACCATTAGTGCCGAACAAGTAGCATCTGCTGCCAGTGAGGTTTCCAGCTCCTCTCAGTCATTAGCTCAGGGCAGTTGTGAACAGGCGGCCGGTATTGAAGAGGTTACCAGCTCAATGGATGAGATCGCCAGTCAGATCATTGCCAATGCTGATAATGCTAAGCATGCCCATAAATTCGCTCAGGAAGTAAGCAATTCTACATCTAGTGGTACTCAGGCTATGACCCAGATGAGTGCTGCTATAAACGATATACAGAGATCTTCAGAAGAAACTAGCAAGATAGTTAAAACTATTGACGAAATAGCCTTCCAGACTAATCTGCTCGCTCTTAATGCTGCCGTTGAGGCCGCTCGGGCTGGCGAAGCTGGTAAAGGTTTTGCTGTCGTTGCCGAAGAAGTGCGTAATCTGGCTATGCGTTCCGCTGAAGCTGCTCGCAGTACCACCAGTATGATCGAAGAATCAGTTAAAAACGCTAATAATGGCGTTGAGATCGTTACTAAGGTTGGCAACATGCTCGATGAGATAACTCAATCGGTTGGTAAAACCACCGAATTTGTAAGCAATATATCTACCTCTAACGATGAGCAGGCAGCCGCGATCAATCAGATCAAGACTGCTGTACGACAGATGGATTCTGTAACCCAGTCTGCGGCTTCGGCTTCTGAACAGGGCGCCTCGGCCGCTGAGGAGCTCACCGCTCAGGCTGAAAATATGAAAGAAATAGTATTTGACCTGGCTGCTATGGTTGGCGGCAGTAGTAATGGGTCTCGGGCTCTGACAAAGACTGATGCCACCAGCCCTAAACAATCGCCAAAACTTGGCAAGACAGACCAGACATTTCATGCCATAGCTGCCGGACAAACTAAAAAAACAGAACCGGCTAAGAGTACAATATCGGCCAAGGCGGCAAGTCATGCTGAATCAGTCATACCATTTGAAAATGATGGCTTCGATGAATTTAATTGATCTGGCCGTTGGGTTTAGACCGATTCACAGATAAAACACAAAAAAGTCAGGCGGGGCAGGGTATTAACCCTTGTCCCGCCTGTTGTTTTTATATGGCTTGCCCGGGCCTTGTCTCGAAGGTCTTTGTTTTTCTTGCAATGAACCGTATTTGCTATTACGCAAAGGCCGTTCTGCTGTTCTTTCTCTCATAGGGGCAGGTGCTTCTTTTTTGGGCTTGGGAGCTGGGGTAGTTACTGCCAGCGGCTTTTGCATTATGAACAGATAATTGAAGCCGCGAAGATAGAAATTACCCTCATCAGCCGCTTTGCGATAGTTGCCCATTTCCAGTGTGCGATTATGCCTTACTACTGAGATTATGTCAACAGGCGTGAAGAACTCCTCTAGTATGCTAAAGAGTCGGAATCCGATCGGAAAAAATCCCTTTTTTACCTCGTGTGAATCACTCACATAAAGACCCATATACTTGCCCGGCTTAAGCACCCGGTTTATCTCGCTTATCACCTGACGCATCGAATTATAATATTCTTCATCACCGGCATGGAGCTTGCCTATACAACGAGGGTCATTACTATAGTCAACATGGGTAGAGTAGGGCGGGTCAATGAATACAAAGTCTGCCTTCTCATCTTCCAGGGCCAGCTTGCGCGCATCAACTCGAAAAATATCATCTCTCGTTGGATTTACATCATAGCCCAGGGCTCGCCTGCCCAGATCTCGCGCTACATCCAGAGTCGTGCCGCTGCCGCACATCGGGTCGATTACCAGATCCTTTTCTTTGGTATATCGCTTGAGCAGATTCCAGATTATATAACTGGGAGTTGCCCCGATATAGTTCGGATCGCCCTGAAAACCATCACCATAATGCTGAGATGGATACTCCCACAGGGTGGTAACCTGTAAATTCAAAGGGGGTTTGGTATTACGAACTGGTGTGGTTTTCTTTTTGGACTTATACGGCGGCTTCATTGCTTAATTTCTTGTCTTATATATGGTTATATTATTTACTGCGATACGCCTCTGCCTTCTCGTTACGCATCGGCCAGACATCATACCACAAACACACATCTATGACCATAATTATCTGCCGGTCCGGATTTCAGAGCAGGACAACAGGGACTTGCCTTTTGGTCAAGTAATAGATCTTTGTTCTTATTTCAGTTTCCAGTCTGCCGGGCAATAGTCCAGCCAGTTCGCCGCCATAACTGCAAAGTCATACAGGTCGATTATACTGTCGCCATTAAAGTTAGCAGGATGAGATCTTTTGACTTTCTCCAGCCAGGATGAGCTGAAAATAGCCAGATCTTCCATATTTACAATGCCAACATGAACACAGTTGGCGACCAACCCAAAATTAACCCAACCAATATTCTCCCCCCAGGCATAGCCTGAGAAATTGCCGTCTGAATCGATTTGAACACCAAAGCTGTTATTATTCCCCGGCACTTCAGGGTTAAAGTTTATCCAGCCTACATTTTCGCCCCAGGCATATCCAGATAGTTTTCCGGTTCCATCATTAATAACCCCACCGTAACTGGCAGGAGACAGATTTATCCAGCCGATATTTTCAGACCACACAAACCCCTCGACCCGATCACGATATACCTGAACGCCCGGCCCGGCAGAAGGCTTAAAGTTCAGCCAGCCCACATTCTCACCCCAGGCATACTTTTTGCCAGTATTTTCCAGGTCAATATTGGCTGCTGTAGCTGTAGTGGTTATGAATGCAGTTATTATTAAATATAGTATTCGTTTCATTTGTACTTCCGTAACTGATTGTGGTATTAGTTGATCAATTAATCGTCCATGTTGTCTATCTGCATGCTATTTGAATAGACGGAGATACTGCCACTGATATTATTGATGACCATATTGTTTTTGAGTAATGTTACATGACCGACTATCCCGTACTCAGTATTACCACAGACAGTATTGTCTGTGATTTTTGTATAGCCTGTACAGACAATGCCATGGCGATTTTCTGAGGCAACATTGTTCTTTATGGCACTGTATTCACCAGTTGTGATACCCGCATACTGATTGCTTGTTGTGTTGTTTTCAGATACCAGGGCTTTCTTATCGGTTTTTATTCCGCTGCCATTATTGTTAGTTGATATGTTATTCAACACATTGCAAGATTCTCCGCAGCTTATCCCGGCATATTGAGATTGATATCCAGATAATTTGCCGTTACTCTTTGTTTTGCAGTTAGTGACTGAGCCAAAGTTTTCCAGCATAATACCATTGTAGCCGGAACCAGATACTACGCAATTATCTACCTGATGATTGTTGCCATAGAGCTGTATTCCGCCTTTGGCGGCATTTTTTATCGTTACATTGCTGATAGTTATATTGGCTGGCAGTGTCAGTGGTGAGGTTTCTTTGTACCCTGATATGCCATAATAGAAACCGCGATAATACTCATTGCTGCTGGCTCGCTCATCTGAAATGATAGTACCATTTTTTATTGTGATGTTCTCCATCCCAGCCAGAATAGAGATGGCATTATGATTGGCCTGGACAGCAGAGTCGCTGGTGAGATAGCTACGGCTTATCGTAAAGCCATTCAGGTCGAGCGTCACATTGCTACTGCCGATGAAAATTACTCCTTTGTCATTTATATTTGAGATAATATTGCCAGTTAAGTAATATGAACCAGGTTGTGTAATCAGATACAGGTTCGAACTTGTGCCAGGTAACGACTGTACCGGTATTCTGGCCTCTATCTGCTCCAGCGTCTTCATAGTCCCGGCAGTTGGTGGGGTGGTTGGTTCCAGTGACCCGGCGAAAGAAATACCTGCTGTCAACGCTAATATTACCAGACATTTTATGATGGTGTTTCTCATTGATATAATTCTCCAGTTATTGCTATTATGCATTCTTATCAATTGGTTCGGGAAATGCGTACGCCCCGGTTAATTTTGAATCCAATGTTGCATTATAGCATAAAGACAGGCCGGAAAAAAATAATTTGACACACTTATTGACTCTTTTGGGGCGTGGTCATGTAAATTGTTATAGTTGTAGCGGTTATGTCGTTTAGAGATATAAATGGCTGGCCTTGAAAATGCACGAAAAAAACACTTCTATATTTTATGTCCGGGCAAGATGCCAGAGCTTTGTAAACAGTCCGATTTCTGATGGATCTCTAGCTGTATTATTAATGTCGAAACAAAGAATATATCAGTAATTTTATCCAAAAAAATGATTTATCTGCTTGACATAAATACCTGATTTCGATAATATACTCATCTCTTGTGAAATTCGCAGGAATTAACAAGGGCGGTTAGCTCAGTTGGCTAGAGCACCTGCCTTACAAGCAGGGGG
>JAFGDI010000166.1 GCA_016932145.1 Sedimentisphaerales bacterium | reverse complement strand
TATGCGTCAGCTCCATTAGCAGCACCGATAACCGTATAGCCGGCATTTCTCAGTTTGATACTGATAACATAAAGTATGGCTATTTCATCTTCTGCGATTAAAACTTTTGGTTTTAGTGTCATTATTTTCCTGCCTTTGCTTTCGACCTGTCCACCTTTAACTGGCTATCACTGCTTCATCTGCCATTGCCAGGGTTTTGGGTATGCTTATAGTAAATACGCTACCCTGACCTTCTTTACTTGATACCGAAATGAAGCCCTGATGTATTTCTTCTATTACCCTTTTAGTCAGATTTAAACCCAGACCTGTGCCTTTTATGTTCCTGGTGCCGGGCACGCGATAGAATTTGTCAAATATCCGGCCCAGATGTCTGGCAGGAATGCCCATGCCAAAATCGGCAACTTCGATCAATATTGCTTTTTCGTCCTGATATGACTTTATGATCACCTGTCCGCCCGGATTAGAAAACTTTATAGCATTAGTAATGATATTAACTAAGGCATGATACAACAGCTCATTGTCGCCGTAACATTCCAGTTGTTCATCACTGTATTGGGTGATTATCTCGATATTATTTTCTTTGGCCATTGGCCGGACGGTCATTATGGTTTCATTGAGCAGAGTATTCATATTGAAATTCTGCGGAACCAGCATAACCGCACCATTTTCTATGCGGGACAGATGCAAAATATCGTCGATCATGCCCGCTAATCTCCGGGCTTGAGACTCTATAATTGCAGCCATATTTTCCGGTGTATTCTCTGCGTCATATTCGCCCTGAGATACCATTTCGGCATAGGCTCTTATTGCAGCCAGAGGGGTTTTAAGCTCATGAGAAATACTATGGATAATATCGTCTTTCATCATTTGTATTTCATGCTCTGTAGTTATGTCATAGCTGACAATGACCTGGCCTATTCTGCAATCCTGAGCGTCATATACCGGCCAGCAGACCAGTTTATATGATTTTGAATTGCCGCGATTGTCGCGAATATTTACCTGACGATTGAGTTCTATATAGGCGTTATCTTTGTAATTACTCTCAGATACCAGAGAAATAAGGTCCTGGCTTGATATTACTTCCTCTATCGGTTCAGGGCCGTTATTGTCAAATAAGAAGCCGAAAATCTCCTGTGCCTTACGGTTGGCCAGTACGATATTGCCTTCCTGGTCCGATATTATCACACCTTCGGCAATACTGAATATGACTGATTTGAGATGCTGTAGCTCAACCTCGGCGGTATCGCGGCATATTTTTAGTTCCCTGAGCTCATTATTCTTTTTGAGATGTTTGCTCTGTTCAAAACTGAGATGGTTGTTTATGGCACTTATCAGACCAGCCATTTCGTTTATAGTATCAACCATTACCATGCCGGTATGTTCGCTTTTGTCCAGTTCTTTGAGCTGCTCGGCTATTTGATAATGTGTCCGGGAATAACCTGAATGTATCTTATTGATCAAGCGCAGGCTTATGCCAGCGAGAAAGATTACGGGCATAGTTACTGCCAGTAAGCTAAAGCCAAAGGCTAATAACATGTACGACAGGGCGGTTACGCCAAGCAGGCATGCCGCTATAATCGTTATTTCTGACCCGGCGGGCATACTGACTTTCAGATGTTTGTCTTTACCAGTGATCTTATTTATTTTCCACTTTGCCATTGGTTCTGTTCTCACTTAACTGTAATTGCTCTACCTCAAGTAATAACTGACTTGTCAGACTGTTATCAGGGTTGAGACTTTCAGCTTTATTGTAACACTCCTGGGCTTTTTCCAGTTCACCCAGTCCGCTTTGTGACCTGCCTAAAATGCACCATGCCAGAGCATCATTGGGGTTCTTTCTGATGACTTCCCGGCTCAGGTCTCTGCTGAAGCTGTACTGCTCTTTTTTCAGATATATTACCGCCAGTAATAACGAAGCCTCATTATTGTCTGGTGTCTTTTGTAAAATGCGATTACAGGAAGAAAGTGCCCGGTCGAGGTCATTTCTGGCAACAGCCACCTGTGCCAGCCGGATCAGATATTCATCTTTGGCCCCGAAGTCACGGATAAGCGTTTCATAGCATCTTTGTGACATGATCATCTGGCCGGTAGCAAGATAGCAGTCGCCCAGGGCCAGAATTAAGAAGGGGTCATTATCTCTTTTTTGATTTATTTGCTGTTTGTTTATTTCTTCTATAGCAGCGGGATAAGAATTATCTTTAATTAACGACATTATCAGCTTATTGGCAGCGATCTTATTAGTTGGCTCCTGTTTGAGTGCCATTTGGTACATGACCGTAGCCTGAGCTGTCTGGTTGTTCTCAGTATAAATATTTCCCATCATCATAAAGACGGCCGGGTTATTGCGGCCCAGGTCTATCTGTTCCTGCAATATTTTAGCTGCTTTTTCTTTCTGGCCCATTTCAGTCAGCAGATTTACACGAGCCAGGGTATATTCCAGATTGTCCGGCGAATATTTAATAGCAGTTTCATAGTGAGCCAGGGCATTGTCAAAATCTTCTGCCATTTCCATAGTCAGTGCCATCTGGTAATTGGCTTCAGGGTGTTCCGGTTTAATCCGCAGGGCCTGATTGAGACAAGCCTGACTGGCACTGGGCATGTCCTTTTGCTGATAAAGCTGTGCGAGCATGAGCCAGCCGCCAATGAAATCAGGAGACTTATCCAGCGAATCCTGAATAGTCTGGATCGCTTTTTCTATCTGCCCGTTTTGTACCTGCTTGCCGGCCAGTTCGAGTGCTATATTATTTCTGGCATTATGCCAGTGTTCTACCGAGGCTTGTTTATTTTTTTTATGATTGCCGCAGCCGTTAAGGCAAAAGCTCAAAATAAGTAAGCAGGTAAGAATAATAAATTTAATATTCTGTCTCTTCATCGTTTTCTCCGCAAGGGCAATACGCCCAATAGCAGGCGTACTTAATTGCTTCTTCCCACTATTATTTTCGTACTTATC
>JAFGDI010000165.1 GCA_016932145.1 Sedimentisphaerales bacterium | reverse complement strand
TTATTCCAATTACAACCATTAATTCAATAAAGGTTATAAGTCGGTCAAAATTTCCCGTTCGTGACAAACCACAATAAACCCAATAGATCAGGAGAACTGTAACAATACCACATAGATCTCGGTACAAATCACCAAAAAGATAATAGTAGTCATTATTATTAACTATACCCACTATAAATGATATGATTATTACCGCCCACCACCATATAAAAAGTGGCTTGTATTCTGGCAAATAAAACTTACGCTGGTCATTACTTACCCCAAAAAGATATAAAACACCGATCACCATCGCACTGATACCCATTACAGCAGTAAATATATAGTGCATGAACAGCACATACTGATTATTCTGACTGGCATTATATATATAAAAATAATGAGCAATATTTTTCAATAGTGCCAGGACTATACTTATATATAATATCTGGGTCATTACTTTTTGTGTTTTCAAAGAATACATATCATACTCCTGATTCCAAGACAGTACACATCAATGTCATTGTCTGTCTTAGTTTCCTTCCAGAAACCCCACCTTATTATTTATTCACATCTGCATAAAAAGCCAGATTAACCTTAACCTGACTTTGCTTACTAAATCTCGACTGAATCTCAATCCTGCTATTGTACTGAAGTTTTGACCGCAAGGGATCATCATTAAGTAAACGGCACACACTTTCATATAGTTCACTACTATTAGCTGGATTGCAGACTAACGCAGCTTGATTATTAATAACATATTCCCTGCCACCAGCTATTTCTGACAAAACACAAGGACAACCACAGGCCATTGCCTCCAGCCAGGCTATCGAATGTGCCTCGACCCTGGACGGAAAAACACAGCAGCCTGCGCCAGAATATATTGCTGGTAGCTTATTTCTTTCTACTCGACCATGATAGTTCACTCTGCTTTGAAATTCATCCGGCAGCTCAGATATTAAGTGTTTTAAAAGAGAACTACCATTTGGCCCTTGATTACTATCGAATCCAACAATGTCAAGATATGCATACGGATTACTACGGAATATCTCAGGCAAAGCCGCAAAAAACAAATCTGTCCCTTTAATATACGAAATGCTGCCCAGAAGCAATATTCTATTCTTATCGCGAACTACATTCTCTACTGGCTCAAATACATTTACATCAACGAAATTATAAATCACTCTGTCGGGAGCTGCCTTTGCACTAAACACATCAACAACTTTTCGGCTTACATGCTCACTTACCGCTATGCGATAGTCTGCCTGTGTGATCTGTAAACTCTCAAACCAGGCAATCAGCCTTGATACCATTTCGCCTTTTAATCTGGCAATTATCGTCTGCGACATATGATATCGTACAACTAACTTACAAGCAGCAGTAAATGGCCAATTAAAAAAAGGTAATTCTCCTTCATATTCGGGCACTTCTACCAGATCAAAACTATGCCTTCTGGCATAGCATCTCACCTTTCGAGATAAATACCATCTTCGCCACAAGCTGTCGATTATACCTGCCTGCTTTTTATGCCAGATTCTTACAACATTTACCCCTTCTTCACAACCTACAAAATTCCGGTCGGAAAAACCTATAACCCATATTTCATGCCCCATAGCAACCAGTTCGGTAGCCAGGTCATGGACAAACGAACCTATACCACCATGTCGGTCCGGTGGATATTCATTACATACAAAACAGATTTTCAAGCCAGACTCATTCCCTCTTGCCACCGTCAACTCTGGCCGCTACCATTATATTAGCTCTTAAACCAGCCATGATTTCTGAACTATTGAGAGTTCTCTCCCAAAATAACATGGGATAAAACAACAGACGACTGGCATAGCCATAACTTGGTTCTGATTCTACCATCTCGATTTCTGGCTGACAGAAATTGGCCTCTATCAACCGCTTGCGGCACATTCGTGGCGTGTTCATTCGATGATAGGTTTTATATATATCCTCCTGACAACGCCGACCACCTTGCAAAACAGATACATATTTATGGTGTAAGCTATCCGGAAGGATCTTAGCTCCAATCGAAACATAATGCCATAAATTCGGCGTCCGAAAAACCAGCACCCCGCCAGGACGCAATACCCGCCTGACCTCTGCCAGAAGTTCCGCTGGTTTTTCAACATGTTCAAAAACATAACTTGAAACCGCAAGATCAAACGAGCAATCGGCAAAAGGTATATTTACGCCATCATAAACACAAGTTTGCTGGCAATACTTATTACCCTCTACCGCACTGTCAATATCAAGACCAGTTACTTTTCCTTTTTGAGAAAGATACTCACTGGTAGGATTACCTGGTCCGGCACCGATCTCAAGTATGTCACAAGAACAGCTTATATATCTATCTATAAAACACCAGAATCTTTTTGTGCCATTATACTTCAGTTCTGAATAGTAGCGACAAAACAATTCGTCCATCTTGTTTCTGTGAGAATTAACTTCTTGCACTTTCACCTCGGCATCTCACTGAGTGCCCAATTCATATATGTCAGTAGCCGGAAATACTCAACTGCCATTTCCTACCACTTTTTCAACATTACCTTTATTAACCAGCCTCAAACAGTGTTCCATACCTCGCACTGAAGCCAAATACTTCTTGACATGGATTTGCCGATAGTGAACCGGTAATGCTTGTTTCAACATAATCCAAACCTCACTCCGCCAATACCAGCAAAGAATATCCACCCCAGAATCGAGATGCTCTGGAAACACCAAATATCTCCGTAGCCTTACGCAAACAATTCAAAACCGTGGAATTAAAAGTTCTCTCATACGGCAATTCAATCGCCCCTCTGGTGTACCGTACTTCTTTTATCTCATAGCCGCAATCATCCAGAACAGCCAGGGCTGTCTCTCTGGAATAATGATGAATATGTCCCACCGTTTCCCTTACATTCAGGAACGATCTATACTTGATCACATTCCACACCGCTATTTCCAGAGGAATATGAAATATCTTATACTTACCAATACCCTTGAGCTTCCGTAAAAAGTCAAAATCATTCTCAACATGTTCAAACACATCTATACATAAAACCAGACCGTAACGCTCGGCAATATCTTCCACAGAACCAACCGTAAAACTGAGATTCTCTTTACTGAGCTTCTGGCAAACCGCAATAGCATCCGGCGATATGTCATAGCCGTGAAATGTTTTATCGGTAAAATAGCTTGTAGCCAACTCAGACAAAATCTGGCCACCACCACAGCCGATTTCACAAACACTATCAAAACTAACCTTACATTTGTTCAGCATATCAGCAATATGCCGGGCCTTCCAGGGCGAATGCTCTGAATCCAATGTCGGATTATGCTTAATATAGGTACCATCTGTATATATACTGCTTGCGGTCACTTACCCAACCCCTCCTTCTTCTCCGCCACCACCAGCCGCAATATCTCATCCAGATCCGTCTCCGGCACATAATTAATCTGGTTTCTCAGCCGTTCCACACAGGGCACGCGTCGCATCATGTCATCGAAATCTCGACCATAAGCCTGCTCGTAGCTTATAAATTCCTTGCCGGCCTTACTGCCGGTCATAGCCAGCACCTTATCGGCCAGACCTTCGATGCTTATCTCATTAGTACTGCCTACATTATAAACCCGCCCGGGAGCTGTCGGCGAAACTGCTAATCGCCTTACTGACTCTACCGCATCGCCCACGAACCCAAAACAGCGGCATTGCTTACCAGTGCCATAAATTGTTATCTTGTGACCCTTTAACGCCTGCTCCACAAATCGCGGGATTACCATGCCATACTGACCGGTCTGGCGTGGGCCTACCGTATTGAAGAACCGCACAATTATCACCGGCAGGTCGTATTGATGATAATACGCCAGTCCCAGAAACTCATCTATCGCCTTACTACAGGCATAAGACCAGCGGCTGAACCTGGTACTACCAAGCACAGTGTCATCATCCTCACAAAACGGAACCCGCTCAGATTTGCCATAAACCTCACTGGTAGAAGCAATTACAATCTTCTTACGATACTTATTAGCCATCTCCAGAACAACTTCAGTGCCGTGAATATTAGTCTCAATCGTCCGCACCGGCTCATCAACTATAAGTTGCACACCAACGGCGGCGGCCAGATGGTAAATAATATCACACTTTTCGACCAGCACATTCATAGTCCCGGCGTTTCTCACATCGTCCAGTACAAATTGCAGTGACTTATGACCTACAATGCCTGCTATATTTCTCATACTGCCCGTTGACAGGTCATCAACTATGATCACCTCATGGCCATCAGCTAAAAGCGATTCAGCGAGATGAGAACCGATAAACCCCGCACCGCCAGTTATAAGTGCCTTCAATTATTACCTCTTGAAAATAAATAAGTTATATAAAACGATTTTTCGCCGGCACAACGAATACAAACTCCGTCCCCGTCGGTTGCAAAACCGTTTGTAAGCCCCGCAGCTTTGTATAATTAATGAAAAAGAAAGACAAGCTACAGACTGTTACAATCGAAGTTATCGGTAGTTCCTATAATTACAGTTTAATTTTTTGACATTTACAACTACTTGAGATAAACTTTCAACTGTTGTTTATATAATAGATTA
>JAFGDI010000164.1 GCA_016932145.1 Sedimentisphaerales bacterium | reverse complement strand
GAAACCTGAGCTTATTTATGCTACGCATCACTGCGTGTCTTATTTCTTGTTTCTTATTACTCTTGGTTGCGGCTTGACCGCCCTAAGTTTCTATGCGTTCCTTGTGGCTAAAACCTCTTAATTTTGTTGGTATCCGCTGCGATTATTCAGAGCTTTTAAACCGCAAAGAAGATAATCTTTGAGGTATTCGCTGCGCTCATGCTTGATTAACAGAATAAATTCTGGACTCTAAGGCGTAAACGCTGGCCCTTACGCCGGGGGGCGAGACTAGCCGTGGCGACTAGGGGGAGTAGGCTGGTGAGTAGCGTCTCATTTATGCGGTGTAATGGTATGTTGATGTGATTGGTATTTTAATTGGAACCGGTGGGGAAAAGCGGAGACGCATAATCATGCGTCTCTACGAGAGCCAAAGGGCGGCATGGAGATTTGTATCTCACAGCCGCCCTAATCTGTTTGTCGCTCCGCCTTTAAAACAGCGTTCGCCTCAAGGCGAATACCGGAGCCCCGAAGCGAGTTGGGGATTTCGGTGTACCTCAACTTGTTACTTGTTTTATGCTTTAGCCCTGGTCTCCGGGGAAATCTTTCTTTCAATTTCCGGGTTTATCCGATAGAATTGTCAGGCTGAGAACCGATTTTAACCGAGGAAAGAACAGGCTTAATTGCAGGATAATGATCTTAAACTGGCGATAGAGGTGCAGCGAGCTTTGCTGGCCCGGAATGTACCGCATTGTAAATGCGGCAAGTTAGTCGTGCGCAATAAGATGTGCAGCGATATCGGCGGTGATTTCTACCAGTTCAAGCAGATCAATTCCGACCAGGTGGCAATAGCTATTGGTGATGTAATGGGTCATGGCATGTCCGCGGCCCTGATCGTGTCTTTATTGCTGGGTAAGCTCTGGCATAAGTCAGATTCTCCCAGCCGGCCCCAGATCGTACTGTCAGACCTCAATGATATGCTGGTAGAGCTGGGCGATCATCTGGATTATCCGGTAACCTGTTCTATGTTCATGGGCGTGGTTGACCTGCCCAGCGGCATAGTTATGTTCATTAATGCCGGGCATGTCAAGCCGATCCATCTGGACCGGTCGGGTAAGAGGATAAACTATCTGGGCGTGAGCAGTATGCTGCTGGGCGTGCAGAAGGGCGTGCGTGAAGAAGCCTGCGAACAGTTCAATAGCGGTGACCGGCTGGTGCTTTATACTGATGGCTTAACAGAGGTGATGAATCCGGAGCTGGTTCAGTTCGGCTCCGGAAGGCTTGCTGATATAATTCTTAAAACCGCTGATTATGACAGCGAACAGGTTGCCGACATGGTATTTGCCGAGCTGGACCGCTTTTCCGCGGGCCGGGCGATAGACGATGATATGACATTAATTATAATAGACTTTAACATAGAAAAGGAAGTTGATAAGTAAGGGGCAAATGATAATTAACTCGCAGTTAAGTGCCGGCGGTCAGCTCATTATTATGGAGTTGTACTTGCCAGGCAGGAGCAAATAATTCTTTGCTGGCTGGCTGAGTTGAAATTTTGTGCTGTATTTCTTATCGCTGAATAAAAAATGATCGAACCAGGAATAGTATTGCGTTTTGGCTTTCGTCAGTATCAGACAGATGGTCGTTTGCAGAATCTTTATGAGACCCTGAACGAAATAGCTGCCGGGCTGGTATTACTCAGCTTTGTTGATAATGGCTTTGATGATGATATTCTCGATAGTGAGACACTCACAGAGCGTCTGGAAGTAGTGCGCCAGTCGGTTCGCCGGTTGCGTAAACGCAAGTTCATTGCCGAGCTGGTATTGCCCTCGATAGCTGATTGTGCAGATAAAAAGCATATTGCTTATTTGCTGGAGCTTTATAGCAAGGCAGCAGAGGCAACCGGTTGTCAGGTACTCTGGATCGATGATGCCGCTCTGACAGAGATAACAGATAAAGATCCGCTGGCCCGCAAGTTGTTTTATCGGCAGCTGGTTACGCTGGTCAAGTCGGTTAATAAGAAAGTATCGCTGGGTCTGCTGGCGGCCGAGCCGGGTGTTTATGCCCGTGCAGGACTAAATGCCATAGAGTTGGCCGGCGAGCTTGGCGGTCCTAAAAAAGAGCTGCTTGTGGCCCAGAGTCAGCCTTTTGCTGCTGATTATAACCGAACTGAATTGCTGGAAACCGCTCTGGTTCTGGCCCACAGTCAGAAGTTATGCTATAAACAGATCAAAAAGACGGCCTTGCTGGGGAATATCAGCCAGAAATATGCCTCGCCTTTTCATAAGGGAGCTGAAAGTACCCGTATGCAGTTTAATTTCAATCTGCTTACCGGGCATCGGCAGGTTATACTCAATTGCTTTGATGAAATGGGCACAGCCCCGCGAGTTGACAACCTTTATTTACAGATGATCAAGGCAGGCCGCAAGTTTACCAGTAAGCTAAGTGAATATGTGCCGGTTAATATGCGTTATGAAGGTGTGCAGATTATTCTGGCAGATGAGCCCGGTGCCGATGGTTATGATTATTCCGCGGCGGTTATGCTTAATCGTATGGGACTGCCGGTTACCGTGGTAATGGTCAGTGAGATCGATGATGATTTCAATACCGAGGCGGTCTCGCTTTTATGCGGTAATGCTCCGGCACAAATGACCAGAGAGCAGCTTGACATGGTCTTTTCCGGTGGCGTCTTAATGGACGCCATTGCCGCTGAGACTATTTATAATATGGGTTTACCCGGACTGCTGGGCAGTAATATTGGTAAGTCAGTAGCTGATGTCTGTACTGAGATATTGAGCTTCCAGGGTTTTGCCAATCGTTATTATGGCCATCAGACTATGTTTCGTTCCCGGGTGCCGGCTGGCGTTTTTCGCCACATAGAGCCGTTCCATTGTAATGCAAAGGTTATGACAGAGCTGACCCGGCATGGCAAACTGGCTAATGTCGATGGCATGGTGCTCTTTGATAATATAGAGCATGATCATCGCAGTGCTATATTGCCTTTTGCCCTGAATAAGGAAACCTGCGATCTGCTGCTCAGTCCGGCCCGTCAGGTACATACTGTGGAGATAATCCAGTGGCTGGCCCGCAATCGCATCTGCTGCTTTATAGAAAATACCCCGGATCTGGTACCGCTTTTTGGTGTTGATCCGGAACCGGGCAATAAACGCATAGTGCTTACTCTCACTAATGTCAGTTTCGATTGGGCGATACATGCCCGCGTTCGTCTGGGCACTTTGCCTTTTAAGGTTAAAAAGGTCAGACAGATAAATGAGCAGGGGCGTTTAATTAAGGATGAGAACCTGTGCCTGAGCAATGATGGTGCATATACCTACATACATCTGGGCACAGACTTTGCCATTGCCCCAATGCAGATGCTGGTCCTGGTACTGGAATAAGGGCCGGGCAGGGGGCTATTTGCCCTCTGGTTTGCGATAATTCACACCGATCATATCCAGGCGTTTGAGCTGCATTTTTAACGAATCCAGAAAGCGGGCCAGAGATTTATGCTCCGGCTTACTCCAGGCTACTTCGGCCAGGGCTATGGCTCTGGGAT
>JAFGDI010000163.1 GCA_016932145.1 Sedimentisphaerales bacterium | reverse complement strand
GATCGAGCGGGGGCGCAAGGCCGATTCTGTGAAAGTAAGAGAAGTGCTTGCCAAGGCCCGAGAGTTAAAAGGTCTGAATGATGAAGATGTATCGGTTTTAATGGGTATAAGCGACCCAGATCTATTAAGCGAGCTTTTTGCCGCCGCCCGCAAAGCCAAAGATGATATATATGGCAATCGTCTGGTATTTTTTGCACCATTGTATATATCAAATTTATGTGCAAATGAGTGTTTATATTGTGCGTTTCGTGCAAAAAACACAGCCTTGAAACGCCGGGCTCTTGATCAGTCGGAAATAGCCGATGAAGTTAAGATCCTGATAAATCAGGGTCATAAGCGGGTATTATTGGTGGCAGGTGAATCCTATCCTCGTCAGGGTTTTTCTTATGTGCTTGACTCGATACGGACAGTCTATGAGACTCAGACCGACAAGGGTAATATAAGGCGTGTAAATGTGAATGTTGCTCCTCTGTCACTGGACGAGTTTCGTCAGTTGAAAGAGACCAATATCGGTACATATCAGATATTCCAGGAAACCTATCATCGTCAGACATATGCCAATGTGCATGTTGCGGGCAAAAAGGCCGATTATGACTGGCGTGTAAGTGCTCTGGACCGTGCCATGCAGGCTGGTATAGACGATGTTGGAATAGGAGTGCTTTACGGGCTGTTTGACTGGCGTTTTGAGACACTGGCAACGATGGCCCATATTCGCCATCTGGAGAATAAGTTTGGTGTTGGCCCTCATACTATCAGCGTACCGAGAATGGAGCCGGCAAGTGGTTCTGATCTGGCAATGCACCCGCCAATGCCTGTAAGTGATATAGATTTCCGTAAGTTGGTGGCAATATTGAGATTGGCCGTACCATACACTGGCATAATAATGAGTACACGCGAGACAGCTAACATGCGTCGTGAGACATTTGCCCTGGGTGTATCTCAGATATCAGCCGGGAGCAGAACTAATCCTGGAGGTTATGCCGATGATGAGAAAATGGATGCCTCACAGTTTTCTCTGGGCGATCACAGGGCATTAGATGAAGTCATAAAGGATGTAGCCTCAATGGGTTATGTACCATCTTTCTGTACTGGCTGTTATCGTCTGGGTCGTACAGGTCAGGACTTTATGGATATGGCCAAGCCAGGTGAAATAAAGATGCATTGCCAGCCCAATGCTCTTTCAACTTTTCAGGAGTATCTTAATGATTTTGCTACTGCTGAGACAAGGGCTATTGGCGAAAAGCTGATCAACGATACTATTGATAGCATGCAGGGTCAACAGATGCAGCGTTGTAAGTCAATGGTAGATAAGGTAAGAGCAGGTCAAAGAGATGTTTATTGCTGATTAACAGGCAATGAATTTTAGTATCTGAGATAATATAGTAAAACGGGTTCAGGAGCTATTCCTGTGCCCGTTTTTTTCTGGACAAAGCGTATGGTGCAGCCAATGCCGTTTGAGCGGGTCGCTATTGGTGACTTAATATAATAATAACAACTTTACAGTATTTCAATGTAACTGGTTACTGGCTAGTGTTATATGGTGAATGATCCGGTTATTTTGGTTGAATACAGTTTGTGTTTTGGTTGGTTTAGTTGAGGGATAAGCAGTATAGGCAGCATTGCAGAAGTTCAAATCCGGATTTGGTTATTTTGTTTGCAAAAACTGGTTTTAAGTGATTGTTTTTTGGTAAATTTAACAGTTTTTTTGCTTAGTAGATATTGTTTGCAATAGACTGGCCTATAGGGCAATGATATAATTCAAAATAGGTAGTTGAATATCTGAGATGGTTTTTTGCCAGCGATCAATTACCTTAGGTATATCTTTATAGTTCTGAATATTTTGTTAGTAGTAGCGGTAGGTATTTGTTTTATTTGGGACATCGCGACTGTCCCGGATGAGAGGTATTTATTCGTATATTGCATGAGTCTGGTGTATCAAATAATGGACGCAATAATAGATTATTTAAATCTTTGCAGGTTTATTATTTGAGCGCGGGAAGATGCAGAACAAGGAGAGAAAGGTTATCGAGGGTTTTAAGGTGCATTATTGGTAATAATGGTATTTCGGGCGTTATAGTCTGTGAATCCAAAGGGTTAAGCAAAAGTCTGATCATATTATTAGTCACGATCGTGTAGGAAAAGAGATCGTGAATGAACATCAAATCTGTTTTGGAGGTCTTGATTATGAAAAGAACGAGTTATGTGTTTGTATTACTTTTGACACTCGTTGTGTCGGTTCAAAGTTTTGCCAGTACGGTGCTCTGGTATGATTTTGAGGACCTGGTCAGTCGTGCCGGTCTGCAATCGAATCCTGGTACGGCAGCAGCGGTAGTATCTGCCGATCTGTCAGGTAATGGATATGGTATGTATGGTTGGGCCAGTGCCACTCAGAATAATAGTCCTTATGTTTCAGATGTGGGTGAGACTGCATACGGAGATGGAGTGGCTATAGAGTTTACCGGCGGCCAGGATGGCTATTGTTATGATGCGGGACTGGTTAACTGGTCGCCAGAAGCCTGGACTATGGAATTTTCATTCAAATGCACGACAGTTACGGCTAATAAGACAATGATCGGCAAGGATGGTTCTGCCGGTCTTACTGTAACTCAGAAATCTGCCTTATATATTCAGACATCAACTCAAGATGTCAATTATAATGTCAGAATCCAGTTTGTCTCAACCAGTATGGAGGAATACAATCTGACAACTTCACTTACTCCGGTAGCGGGTCAGTGGTATAACATGGTTATCAGGTGTGATGGCCAGTATCTGGATATTTTTGCTGACAGTCTGGATGGTTCTGGCTTTGTAAATGTGGGTAACTGGGACCTGGACGCACTTGGCAGCGGCGATGTTGATCATAGTATAAAAGTTACAGGTACCTGGACATTTGGCCGCGGTTACTATGGCGGCAATGCTGACTTCTTTAATGGTTCACTGGATGATATTCGTTTCAGTGATGTTGCTCTTGATGAAGCTGAGTTTCTGCAGAATGCAGGGCGAGTAGTGGGTAATCCTGCACCTGCTAATAATGAAGTAAATGTATTTATTACTGAACAGTTGAGCTGGTCAGAGTTTACTGATGAGACGGTTACCGGCTATAATGTTTATTTCTCCTCAGATCCTAATGTTTATGCTGCAGAGCCTAATAGTTTTGTTGGTGCAACACCATATTATACTACGGCAATGACAGTAGATCCGGCAGTGGCATTTACCGCTCTGGAAAACAGTGATACTTATGGCTGGCGAGTAGATGCTTTTATAGCTGGTCAGTCTGAGCCGGTTGTTGGTCCGGTGTGGACATTTACAACGGCACCAAAGAGTGTTTTAATCCTTACCGAGCCAAAGGCTATGATAGCCAGTCCTGATGCGACATTTACTGTAGTGGCTTCAGAAGCAACTGACTACAGATGGTACAAAGAAGTTGGCGGTGAGAATGTAGAAATCGAAAATGGAGCTATTTATAGTGGTGTATATAGTAATACACTTACTGTTACCGGGGCAGGTCTGGCAGAAGAAGGCTTGTATAAGTGTTATGTAACTAATGATCTGCCGAGTGAGGCCTGGTCAACAGCCGTTAATCTCTGGACTAAACGCATGGTAGCACACTGGAAGTTTGATGACAATATGACAGATTCAATTACAGAATTGTATCCAGATGTTGCCGCTCATAATGGTTCTCTGGGTATTCATACAACCGCACCTGCCAATGCTGGTAATAATGAATTTACCTATACAACAGGTATAAATGGAAATGCTATTCAGTTTACTAATGATGCTGATCATGTAGCAATAGCAGATTCGAATTATTTCAATTTCTATCCGCAGGGTTTCACTGTAAGTCTGTGGTATAAACTTGAAGGGGCTAATCCGGGTTGGAGATTGCCAATGTGCAAACTTGATGCTGGTAGTGCTGGCTGGTTATTTGGTGTTGATCACTCTGCTCGTAATGAGGGTGTAATGATCATTGAAACTGGTAGCTGGCTGCATGGCAATGCTGATGTGAATACCGGTGATGGGCAGTGGCATATGATGACCGTAACTTATGACCCGGCTGCAACATCAATGAAGTTCTATACTGATGGTGATTATAGCAATGTTATGACAGTGGATCTGGCCAAGTTTGGGTTGCCGACGGCACCAGTTACAATTGGCGGCCGCAATACAGAAAATAGTATTCGCGGTGCAATAGATGATGTGCGTATGTACACAACACCATTGAGCGATGCTGAAGTGGCCCAACTGTATATTGATATGGTTCCAACTGCATATATTTGTATAGAATCTGATCCGGCATTAGTCT
>JAFGDI010000162.1 GCA_016932145.1 Sedimentisphaerales bacterium | reverse complement strand
GATTATCCCTGGCCAGGTAATATTCGGGAGATGCAGAACGCAATTCAATATGCCTTTGTAAAATGTAAGGCTGATACTATAGGCGTTGCCCATTTACCGCCGGAGATATTGCAAACAGCAAGCGAATTAAAGGGCTCAGGCGGATCAGACAGGCCATTGGCTGTAAGAACCGAACCGGCGCGAAGGCGTAAGCGTAAACTTGATCGTCAGGCCGTTGTAAATGCCCTTAAATCTACCGGCGGCAATCGTTCTAAGGCTGCCGAAGCTCTGGGTGTAGGCCGGGCAACGCTATATCGTTTTATGCAGGATGCTGGTCTGATTTGAGAGTGATTGGGTTGTTCTCATGATTTTGTGAACTACAAAGAGAGATAAAAAGGCAAGGCCATCGCTTAATTGCGATGGCCTCGTCTTAAAATAGTTCTGGAAATAATAATTCAGCAGCTTGCATTTTTATTCATTTGAAAGTGAATAAGGCCAGGCACTCTTTTTTGTGCCTCTTGTCTTATTAGGTTCAGAAGCCATATCAAAGTCTATGAGAGCGCCTTTCTGGAAATCATCATAAGTGAAGTAGTTTTTATCATATTCACTGCCATTGAGTTTAAGCGAATTGATATAGACATTTTTGGGAGAATTGTTCTGGCTCTTGATAACAATCTCTTTGCCATTTTCGAGTTTTATCCTGGCAGATTTGAATAAAGGCGATCCAATAACATATTCGTTAGCACCAGGGCAAACGCTATAGAAGCCCAGGGCAGAAAAGACATACCAGGCCGAGGTCTGGCCATTGTCTTCATCGCCGCAATAACCATCTGGTGTGGGCTGATAAAGTCTTTCCATAGCCTCTCTGATCCAATATTGGGTTTTCCAGGGTTTACCGGCATAATTATAGAGGTATATCATGTGCTGTATCGGCTGATTGCCATGAGCGTATTGTCCCATATTGATGATCTGCATTTCGCGCATTTCGTGAACGAGATTTCCTTTGGTCGATCCACCGCCAAAGCTTGGTGGCGAGCTGAAAACTGCATCAAGTTTATCGATGAAATTCTGCTCACCACCCATAAGGTCGATAAGTCCCTGAATATCATGGAATACAGACCAGGTATAATGCCAGCTATTACCTTCGGTGAATGCGTCCCACCATCTGACCGGGTCGAAATTATCCGGGAATGATCCGTCTTTCTTGCGTCCGCTCATCATATTGAAATCTTTATTGAAATGATTTTTATAATTTAGAGAGCGTTTAAGATATAATTCCAGTTCGGCAGCAGGTCGATTAAGCCTCTTACCGACCTGATAAATACACCAGTCATTATAGGCATATTCAAGGGTGCGAGAGGCGTTGTCGCGAATGTTCACATCGTGCGGCACATATCCCAGCTCGTTATAGTATTTACAGCCAAGTCTGCCAGATGATCTTACTTGTGGGTGTTCATTATTAACGCTGTATAACATGCCTTCATACATCTTCTGGGCATCAACTTTAACCAGTCCTTTAACAAAGGCATCGGCAATTACTGCTGTTGAGCCATTTCCTACCATGCAGTCGCGATGTCCCGGGCTGGCCCATTCAGGGTAAAACCCACTTTCCAGATATGCGTTGAGCAGTCCTTCCTGTATTCTTTCGCCGACGGTAGGAAATACCAGATTAACAAAAGGTATCAGGCTGCGGTAAGTGTCCCAGAAGCCGGTGTCGGTATAAAGATATCCTGGGAGTATCTGGCCATTGTAAGGGCTGTAGTGAACAACCTGTCCGTCAGCATTGATCTCATGGAACTGACGGGGGAATAAAACGGCGCGGTACATGCAGGAATAAAAAGTTTTCAATATATCGATATCATCGTGCTGAACTTCTATAGTTCCTAAAGTGTCGTTCCAAACCTTTTCGCCGTATGCTTTGGTGCTATCGAAATCAGCTTTGAGCTCGTGAAGATTGAGGTAAGCCTGTTCCATGCTGATAAAAGATGAAGCAACCCGCGCGTGTACTACTTCATCATTTTTTGTGCTGAAACCAATAATACCGCCGGCATGATTTGCTTTAGCTTCCAGTTTATCAGTCTGGATATTTTTGTCATGTACTGCTGCGGTATAAGTAAATGGCTTGTCGAATATAATTACAAAATAGTTTTTGAAATTGGCAGGTACTCCACCGCTGTTTTTAGTGGTATATCCTTCGATCTTATTTTCAGAAGGAATTATTTTTACATAGGAGCCATTGTCAAAGGCATCGACAATAATATAGGAATTCTGGCTTTCAGGGAAGGTAAAGCGGAAAAAGGCAGCTCTTTCAGTTGCTGTTAATTCTGTGGTCAGATCATAGTCAGCGAGATAGACCTTGTATGAGTTTGGTCTGGCAACTTCTGTCTTATGACTGTAAAAGCTGGCTCTTTTTTCCTGGTCAAATTCCAGCTCTCCCGTAACCGGCATAACGGCAAACTGGCCGTAATCATTGATCCAGGGGCTGGGCTGATGGGTCTGCTTGAATCCTTTAATACGGTGAGCATCATAGGTGTAGGCCCATCCATCCCCCATATTTCCTGTTTGCGGCATCCAGAAATTCATACCCCAGGGCAGGGCTATCGCCGGGTAAGTATTACCATTTGACAGCAGATGCTCAGAATCTGTTCCCATAAGTGGGTTAACATATTCAATCGGGCTCTCAGGCAGAGCTAATACGCTACTGGCCATTATGAGTAGAAAGGTTAAGAACTTTGTCATTTTCATATTACTCCTATTGAAAATTTATATTGCCGGTCTGGCTACAGTTCTGGTATGTCCAGATTTATGAAAAGGCAGGTAAAATTATTTAGCTTAATAGAGTAGAATTATTACGGGAAAAGTGCTAAAAGTATATAGGAGTAATGTATCAAATCTTGAACAAATGTAATTAATAATTGCAGTTTGGTGAACAATAGCGTTTTTAGTTGAAGGTATTAGCGGGGAATAAGGTATCAGACCAGAGTTCAAATCTGGGCGAGAAGAGGCATTCCTGAGCGATCTGTTCAAAATCATGCAGGTTAGATATGGTTTTACCGTTTATGGCGGTGATAATGTCACCAGTTTTTAATCCCTGTTTATGTGCCAGGCTATCAGGCTTTACTTCCCAGACTAATAGTCCATTCAAGGAATTTGGTATGCCTTCTTTATTTCTGCGCCATGTAGAAATAGGTTTAACCTGTATTCCCCAACCCCAGGCGGAATTGAGCTTGTTTTCGCTGAAATAGCCATCACGATTTTCAATGGACCTGCTTTCGAGTCTGGCTTTCAGGTTGAGCTGTCGAATACCGTTGAATTCAGGTCTGAGCAGTCGAATTTTAACCTCATCTTTAGCAGTTTTACTGTTAATAAAGCTCATTAATTCCAGGCGATTGTATATTTGTTTATTATCAACGGCTATGATAATATCGCCAGAAATAAGTCCGGCTGCCGCCGCGGGTGAGCCAGGTAATACATCGCTTATGCATGCACCAGAGAGGTCATTGAGTTTGTATTTATTGACTATTTCTATGGGTATATCTTCATGAAGTATTGTACCGAGGAATCCATGTTTCATTTTCTGCCCAGAGTGAAGTGTTGCAATTGCGTTACGAGTGTAATTATTGAGACCAATAGCATAACCGGTTTTGCGGCTGCTATTACTTACAGCTACAACAATACCAATAACCTTTCCATCAAGGTTAAGCAGGGGGCCGCCACTACTGCCGGGGTAAACACTGGCATCAAACTGTATCAGATTGTCGTAAAATCTGTCATTAGAGAAATCCGGGTCGGCACTGCATTGTTCGCGCAGGCGACTTATCCGTCCGAAAGTAATTACCGCCTGGCCATCAGAGGCGTTATTGTAAGGATTCCCGGCGGCGATAACTCCCTGACCGGCTTTTGCCTGATCGCTATTGCCAAAAAAGAGATAGGGGGTATCGGTATTACTTTCAATCTTTAATATTGCCAGATCAAGTCTTTTATCTGTAGATATAATATTGGCAACAGTTTTTCTACCGCTATGTTCAACTACATAGATATGTTCACAGCCGTTGACTACATGCTCATTGGTCAGTATGTGACCATATTTATCAATGAAAAAGCCGCTGCCGCTAGAGGAGCTGGTCATTGAATGGCTTTGGAAGTTTCGCCCCTGAATAGTAACTGTGGAAGTCACAATAGTATCGATCGTTCTGGGATCAGCTTCTAACTGATCCTGTATAACTACAGTAGCGAGTAGTTCTGGTTTGATAAACCTTACATATACAGCGCCAGCCATTACTACGATAGCCAATATTACTATCAGGAAGTTAAATATGTCTTGACCCTTGTGTTTTTTCATTAGATTAGTTACTTATTATTATTGACTGTTGGTGCTTTTGGTTTTGAATACTTGTTCCAGACAGAGGTTGGGCATATTTTTTTTGGGTGTAATTCTCTTTACATGCCCAGGTTATAATATCTCATTTTTTTATAGAGAGTTGTCCGGTTAATCTCCAATACTTCAGCCGTTTTATTTCTGTTCCAGTTGTATTTTTTTAAGGCAGAAATGATGATTTCTTTTTCTGGCAGTTCCAAGGCCTTTTTCAAACTGGTTCCTTCGGAATAAGCGTCATTTGTATTATATGTTTGTCCATTTATTATATTTTCAGGCAAGTCGTATAGTTCTATATGGTTACTGCGTCCCAGGACGACGGCTCTTTCAATGGCATTTTCCAGTTCACGAACATTGCCAGGCCAATCATAACTTTCCAGAGCGGTTATTACCTCTGGCTCAAATCCGGAAAATTTCTTATTATGATATGCACACATTTTTCTGAGGAAATGTTCAGCAAGTATGGGAATGTCAGTAATACGCTGATTTAAGGCTGGCAGTTGAATATTTATTACATTTATGCGGTAATAAAGGTCTTCCCGAAACAGGTTTTGTTCAACCATAGCCTTAAGGTCTTTGTTTGTAGCCAGAATTATACGGACATCAACGGTTTGTGTCTGATTACTGCCCACCGGTTCAAATTGTCGTTCCTGAATAAGTCTGAGCAGTTTAACCTGTAATGCCGGGCTTGCAGAATTGATCTCATCAAGGAAAATAGTGCCACCATTAGCGGCGAGGAACTTACCATCCTTATCGGCACTTGCCCCGGTAAAAGAACCTTTGATATGTCCAAAGAGTTCGCTTTCGAG
>JAFGDI010000161.1 GCA_016932145.1 Sedimentisphaerales bacterium | reverse complement strand
CTTGTTTAATTATTACTATCATGAAGTTTCTCATAATCGGTCAGTTTGAGTTAATAATATCAAAACTGTTCTTTTCATTTTCCTTATCTCCGTTGAATTGTTTTCTTCTGACCTGTCAGCAAATTGCAGGTTTTAGTTAACTACGAAATTCATCTTGCCCTGCAGGGCCGGGTCCCAGGTATTACTGCCCCTGAATATGGCTGACCCTTTGGGCCAGTATTTATTAACATCCAGCGATTCAAGATAGCCCAGTGTCTCGGTATGGCCATCAAAATAGACCACATTGAATGCGGGTTTGCCATTGATATTATGACGATAAGCAAATTTCTCCGTGCCAGCTACCAGTTGCGGATTAGTCCTTGCTCCGGTCCACTTGAACGGGTCGCCATTGCCCCGGGGTGTAGCCGGGCCATACGACATACAATTGCCGCCATCATTCTGATAGGCAGCCCGATTAAGCGAAACCTCATATTTGCCATTAGCACCGGCCTCAACATAGCGGCTGCCCTCCATTATGTATATCTTCTCTGCCGGACGGCCAACCTTGCCGGCCCTGGGAGCATAATTCGTCGGGACAGTCTCAGTGGGATTAGCTGAGCTGTATTTATCAGTAACCCAACCGGCACTAACATCTTTGCTGCGATAGCTATAAAGATGGAAAGCGATCGCCGCACTATAACTGAACTGCCGGACCTGATTAACCGGCACAGAACCTATCATGGCATCGTAATTATTACTGCCGGTATATTCATAATCATAGTTCACCCGACTGGAAGGACAGCAAAAGTCCTGATTACTCAATCGCTCCAGCCGTTCATTGAAATTAGCCGGCAAGCCCAGATCTTTGCCCAATATAGGCGACATCCAGTCAACATTCTGCGTCGGGCTTTTGGGTGAGCTGTTCACAAATGACTCATATTCGGGCGTGCCGGCGGCATATTGACCTAACTTCCTGCCGGTGGTATTGGGACCTGCCAGCAGATCATTATTCTCTGCTGCAAAAGTCGCCATACTGATACCCGCCTGTCGCAGATTGCTCATGCAGACGATCTTTCTGGCTGATTCACGGGCTTTACCCAGTGATGGCATGAGAATTGACACAAGCAATGCGATTATAGTTATAACAACAAGTAACTCTATCAGGGTAAATCCCGCATTATGACATTTTCTTTCTTTACTCATATTCTACCTGCAATCTTTCCATTTTCTTTCCAATATCAGCCCCTCCTGCCCAAAACCACTTAAGACACACTCGATATATATTCAGGCAACTCCCCACTCACAGCGGGGAGTCACCTGTTCTCTTTCCCTTGTGCAGATCGCTTAAACTGCAAGTGAAATGCACTTTCCCCATCACACCACTATTTATTTTCTGCGACGAGCAACGAACAATAGTCCACTGCTTAATAATGCCATAGTAGCTGGTTCCGGAACAGGAACTACAACCGTAGCGGTATTTGGTGCATCGATGGTTATATCATCTATATAGATATACTCCTCTACTGAATCATTAACCCCGTAAATGCGTGCCTGAACAGCAAGAGCTTCATAGCCCGCACCAATTGTCCAGGTATGACTCAACTGGCTCCATGTTCCATCGGTTGAATATGTATTATTACCACCAGCACTACCCTTATACTCAGTAATATCAAGATCATCAAGGTCTGCATTTGTTGTGTAACCGCCCCATATGCGACCCTTAGATGATGTACCTGGATCATATACCCAAAATGATACAGTCACAACATCACCAGCAGTCAAATTGGTAATAGCTGCTACATAAGCGTAGGGTGTTCCATCTGAATCTGCCTGCTCAGACACTTTCAATGATGCAGAGCCACTGTGAGCAACATCATCACTGTTGATAGCACTTGTAATATTTCCATAAGAACCAAGTGAAGTACCATCATTCTCCCAGCCATACGAAATCACACCGGCATTAGCCACCACGGCCATTGCCATTACCAGGAACATTGCAAAAAACTTTTTCATCTTAATTGTCTCCAAAAAACCAATGTCTTACATTCATTTGCGAGGCTAACCATTTCCTCGCTATCTGCTTTTATTCTACGACAACTTCATTTATGTTCTATTTCATTGCTATGAAATTGCCAATAATGTTACATTAGGTATTTATTAAGACAGTTGACTTTGCCAGCTCAATATTTCCTGACATGCCAGTCAGGAAGCTGCACTTCTGTTGATGCCTGCCAGGCATACAAGTAAAGGCCTGATGTCAGACTGACAGCCCGGCACAGATGCTTTTGAGCCATAAGCATTACCTGATCATCGACTATATCTTTTTGCGGCAGATCAGGTAACCTTTCGGCCAGTTCATAACAATCAGCAACCAATGAGTTACTTTCCCTGAGAAAAGCATAAACTCCCGGCAATAGCTTGGGACCAAATGCTATAATTGATAATTCTTCAATTACCGGCTGTTTGTCCCTGGGTATTTTCTCCAGCAGAGCATCTAGTTTACGATGAATACCCTTATGCTCCTTTTGCTCGCTACCTGCCTTTATCATTCCATCAAAATGCATAGTAGCATGCAATGGCATAGCTGCATCCCCTGTGTAATGTGCCAATAACCCGGCATAGACCAGACACTTGGCCTGAATATGCCTGTTCTCGGGCCACTTACGATACTCTGCAAAAGCCAGTGTCAGCTTACCGGTGTATTCGGTCAGCGACCAGGGCAGAGTGCCGACCTTTTCAAGCTCACGCTCATGCTCATAACACCAGCGATAAAATGCATAACGATCTTCAGGCAATTCTTCACCAGTATAATACTCAAGGTCAAAATAGTGTTCCGGGGATTCACTGCGAACCAGAGCCACATCAGGAATTTTCTCCTTGAATACATCGGGGTCAACGGCACAATGGGCGACCTGACCTATCCCTTCAATGAAAAACTCCGGCATCTGACCAGAGAGTTTTTTCATACTCAACTCAACTATCAGTTCATGACCTGCATTATGCCACCCTGCCAGAAAAAAAACACTCAATATACAAACAAAACCAGAAATAAACCCATCATAACGATAAACGCCTTTTAACATACACCAACTCCTGCATATACTCTAATGTAGTAACCGTTCACACAGTTACAGTAACAAGAAATAAGACACGCAACGATGCGTAGCATAAACAAGTTGAGGTAATCCGAAATCCCGAGTATCGGGGTTAAGGTTTCGCCTTTGGCGAGTCTGTTTTGAGCAGGCTTTGCCTGCAATAAAATCAGATAGTTTCGAGCGGAGCGAGAATCGTGAGCTTGTTTCTTGTTACTTATTACT
>JAFGDI010000160.1 GCA_016932145.1 Sedimentisphaerales bacterium | reverse complement strand
GACCTCCGAAAAGTTTTCTGCTTCCCTTTAAACTCCATATACCCGACTCGCCCTGGAAAGCTTTTATAAGCAAGACAGGCTAAAACAAGATCAATTCAAAGTTAAAAATTCAGCCGGAGGACATCACCGCGCGATGCCCCCCGGCTATAAACCATACTATCAGTCACTAAAACAGCTGCTCTGAGGGTAAATATTACACTTCAGCCACATCTGTGCTAATGCCGCAAAATCATACATATCAACTTTACAATCTTTAACACCAACTCCATCCGGACCGGCTATATCCATTTCAATTGGTGTTATACAAATACTTGTCCCGGTTGAACTGGTATATAGTTCGGCAACTTCATCTGCACTCAACGCATAGTTATACACTACCAGATCATCAATTAAACCGGTATAGAATGGGTCGTCAGGCCACTGACTATCTGCCAGATAACTGGTAGAACAATTTACTTCTCTCGGATTCGCTGTCATAGTAAGAGACTGAGCAACCTGAATACCATTAAGGTACATTGTTCCGGTATCACCACCAATAGTTACCACTACATGATTCCACTGATTCACGGCTGGAACTGCACCTATCAGGCCCTGCTCTGAACCATTTGCAACAGTCTTTATTGCAAATCTCATATTAGAGCCATTGGTAGGTGTCAGGAAGATATATTCTCCCGTACCATTACCAAAGTCATATATACGCTGATGGGCTGATACTGAACTATACTTAAACCATGCTGATAATGTTATATCATTAGTAACCATTAAACTACCATCAATTGTTGCCGGAGTTGAACCATTAAATGACAAACTGGCTGTTGATGTAGTATATGGCGTATCTGTTGAATACACTGTGGCTGGCATAACTACTGCCGGACCACCAGATGTTTCTGCCAGAGTGTTGTCAAAAGCATAAGAACCCAATATCCGCTTTGTCTGCACCAGGGCAGCTTTTGAATCAACGCTACCGGCGGTATTTATCGCCTGGCAGAAATAATAGCCATCATTACTTACTGACAGCGTCAGACTAAGTTCAGCTGTTGTCTGGGTAGTTCCTACCGGTTCAGTATAAATACCAGGTAAACCCTTATACCATTGATATGTTATATCGCTGCTGCCGCTCTGCACTGCTGCACTGGCTGTCAAAAGCACCACTGAACCACTTTCACCAAGCATATCCTGTGGATGACTGCCAAGGTCAAATGATGGCAATGTCTTGATAGTCTCAAAGGACCATGTAACTCCCGTCAGACAGTTAGGGTCACCAAAATCGCCGCCGCCAACCACGGTATATACTGCCCAGTAATAGGTACTATTAGGCAGCAGTGAACCAACTGTATAACTGATCGGATCAGATGATAGTGTTGTTATCTCTATCGGGTCAATAAAGTTCGGCTCATCAATCGAATACGCCAGATAATGCCTGGCAATTTCCGGATTAATCGCTGTACCGGCAACATTACGACCTGCCAGCCAACTCAGACTGACATTATCAGTAGCTACACCACTGGTGCCATCTGCCGGCTCCGGACTATATGCAGGACTTACCATCTTATACACCAGACCATCATACCATACCCGATTACCCTGGTCGTCTGCTGCTACCGCAGGATCATTATCATCTACATATACCTTTATCTGGCCATTAGCATCTGCCGTCGCTACGCCTAATGGAGCAGCATATTCGAAACGATCAGACTCAATTCCACCTGTCGCTACTGCCGGTGCTGTAGCCTTGATATACTCGGTCAATACTCCTGATGCCAGACCAGCACGAATTCGCCATGTACCACCGTTATTCGACCAGAATATCGCATCTATTTCATAACTCATGCCAGGTACTAAACCACTTATAGTAGTATATATCTCCGGCTTCTCTCCATAAAATCCCGCATCATTGCCAGAACCATCAGCCTCAAATATTGCAACTGTACCAAATCCTTCACGGTAACGCCATTGGGTATTTACTACTGTACCGCCATTGGCATTATAATACCACGGACTTACGCCACTGGTAGCCGCTGTATTACTTGGCAAAGCATCGTAAAATGTACCATCATAGACACTACCCGTTACCGCTGCACTAACTGACATCTCCATTACAGATAATGCCAACAAAACCAAACCTAACAACTTGTTCATTTCAGACCTCCAAAAATATTACTTTGTATGCAATTACTCGCTTGCCTCACCTCTTTTGATTTTTCTGCACACAAATTATGACCATTGGCGAAACAAGGATTGTACTCTTAATATATTTGTCAAGCCGGCTGACGAATGCCTATCTACGGTTTGAGATTCAACCGAATAAAACACCGGCATAAGTACACTGCTCTACACAGCAATAAAACAACAAATAAAATCCAAATTCTGAAGGTTTTTTAAAAAAATATGAAACAAATGACAGAAGTGGTTATTTCAATATATTAAACTGGTTAATATACACTCAATAATAGCAAAACCACCCGAATACATGACGATACAAAAGACAATCCCTCACTCTCAATTAGGCGAGTATATTACTGGCTACGTTAAACTGCTCTACACTCAACTTTTCGGCACGCAATTGCGGATCAATACCGGCGGCCTGAAAACGGTCAACTATATCTTGCTTGTCAACACCTTTGGGCAGACAACTCTGGATCTGCTTACGCCTCTTACCTAACAGTATATCAGCAGCAGATTTAAGCAATTCAATCTCTGCTTTACTCAAAGCATGATTTGCCTGCCAGCTTACTATCGCTGAATTGACCTTGGGAGCCGGCCAGAATGAACCGGGCTTTAGCGTACGAACTTTAGCCACTTTGCCGGTCGCCTGCAGGACAACTGATATCTTGCCATAAACACCACCATCTTCAGGACCGGCACACATCCGGTCTGCTACCTCTTCCTGAACGGTAACACACATGCCATCTAAAGCCGGAGTTTCTGTAAGCAAATTGATCATCAATGGACTTGCCACATTGTACGGGAGATTGGCAACTAAAAGAAATCGGCCAGAAACGCTTGCTTTAGCACATCTTACAGCAGACATTACCTCTGGGCTTATCTCGCTTTTCTTTGCCAGTATATCAGTATGAATAAACTGCACATTGTCACGACTGGCTAACTCCTGCCGGGCAATTGTGTGCATGTCAGGATCTATATCAACGGCTATGACCTTGCCGGCAGCATCACTGAGCAGCTCAGTCATTGAACCTGTGCCATGACCTACTTCCAAAACCAGATCATTCTTGGTTATATCTATTGAATCAACAACAAGTTGCATTAAATTCAGATCAATCAGAAAATTCTGACCCCACTTATGATGCGGGTGAGAGTTAACCTGACTAAGTAAATATTGAATGTGTTGTTTGGTATGCGGCATATTATCTCTGGTTGTAGCAATCGACCAAATCACTTTGAAGCAATCTCGATTACTGGTTTAATATATTGGTATATAATGGTTTATATCAAATGGAAATTATGCCTTCAAACGATAGACAGCCTGCACCAACTGTTCGGTAGTGACAATAGAATCATCAGATTTAAGCGCCTTGTCGATCAGCATATCAGCGACACTGGCAGATTCGCCTAATTGCATAAGAATCTCCAACGCTTCTTTCTCTATATTTGACAATGGTTTAGCTGCTTTAGACGGGGCATGACTTGGCATATCGGCAAATTCAGCCATCTTGCCCTTCAACTCGGCTATGACCTGCTCCGCTGTTCGCTTGCCAATCTCTGGCAGGGTCTTAAGCATTGTGGCATCACCACTTTCGATCGACCAGGCTATATCGGAAGGACGACGAGCCATAGCCCGAAGTGCCTTCTTCATACCTATGCCCTTGACAGTAGTGAACTTAAGGAAAAAGGCCTTATCCTGCGGCTGAGGAAAGCCTACGATACGAGGAATAAAACTGGAAGCAGTAGCACTGCTACCTTCGTAAAACTCTAGCGTATAGAGAGTTATCTCACGATTGATTGACATACTCAACTCACTTATAGTATAGCCCGGTGCGAGAATTTCATAAGCAATTGGGCCTACCTCCAGTAAAATGGAGTTGGTCTTGCTGTCGAGTTCGAGTAGCTTTCCAGTAATGCGAGCTATCATAAGTCCTGCTTTTATAAGCCGGCGAACCGGCGGTCAATAACGATCAGACAACTGTAAAATCATCTGTCATAATTATTTATACAACACATGGCAATAGCCAGAGCATCAGCAACATCAGCCGGTTGCGGAACGGTCTTGAGCCCTAACTGCTGAGTGATCGCAAGCTGCATCTGCTCTTTGGTCGCCCTGCCGTTACCGGTAAGAGATTTTTTCACCCTGGTTGCTGTAAACCCTTGTATTTTAATGTCTCTCTGCGCTGCGGTCAACAAAAACAATCCTCTGGCATGTGCCATGAGAACAGAGGTACGAGGGTGATTATAGTGGGCATAAAGCTCTTCGATGGCAATGATATCGATGGCGTGTTGATCCAGTAAGGTATTGAAATCACTATAGATAGCGTTGAGCCGATGCTCCATTGGCTGCTCTGCGCGAACAGAAATAGTCCCGGCATCAATGACCTTATATATACCGCGGTCAAGCATGATAACGCCGTAACCACTGGTGCGTAAGCCGGGATCTATTCCAAGAACAATCATTGTATCACACTTATAAGTTTTTATTTAACAGGCATTTACAATAGGATAGCTATCAATCAGATATTTATCACAACCAGTTCATCTTAACTGAAAGAAGCGGTTGACTCAATGAAATTTCTGGCCAGATCAACGGAACGCTTTGTCTCATCAGGAGTTGGAGCATATTTAGCGAATTTCACCATATCGCAATGCATAAGGAACTCGCGTAGTTTATCTTTAAATATATCTGGCAACTCGCAGCTATTAGTTGCTTCCTGGAGGAATTCTTCAGTGGTCCGCTCCGGAGCTTTAAGTGCGTATCTATGCTCTATATAAAGTCTTATGATATAACTTAATTTTTCATAGAACTCTTTGACCCTGCCTGACTCGAGCAGATTTTCGGCAATGAGTGCATTTAGTCTTTCCAGAGCGATCTCGTGGGCCGGCCGGACAGGTATGGGCGAAGCTGAGAGTTGTTTTTTTGAGTAGATGTAAGTCATTATTAACAATGCAATTACAATCAGGAAAACAACAAGGGCCAACCAGATAAGCCAGGTGTAACTGGCGGGTAGTTCTACTGGTTGCTTAATATCGGCGATGGTTGCAGAGCTGGCAGAAGATGCGACATCGGCGATAGTGAGAAGAGGCCCTTTTAATGATAAGTGCTTAATTTCAGGGGACTTACCATCATCACTCACTGCATAGTATTCAACGGTCAGCTCGGGGAAAGGGAGCTGGCCAACATTGAGTGGTTCGAGGCGATAGGTAATGGAAGTTGTTTTATTTCCGTTACTTATGTCATTAACAGAAGGGTTTGGCGTTTGCAGGAGGTTAAAGTCTGAATCTTTAATAATGTTGCTGATATCAGGAAGGGTCAGTTTGATATTATGGGGATATTCAATATTCAGGGTCAGATTAAAGG
>JAFGDI010000159.1 GCA_016932145.1 Sedimentisphaerales bacterium | reverse complement strand
ATTAAGTTTAACCCCCTATTAAAAAAGGACCTGCGGGTTCAACGCAAGTCCTTTTTATTTAGTTAATTATGTAACAAGCAACTGTCGGCTTACTTCTTACCTGCCAGATACTTATTTACCGCAGCGGCGACCTCGCGGCCCTCCCAGATGCAATGCACTACCAGTGATGCTCCGCGTTTGGTATCGCCGGCGGCGAATACGCCGGGCACAGAACTCATATAGTTGCTATCAACCTTGACATTGCCCCGTTCCAAATTCACGCCCAGGTCGGTAAGCAATCCTTCAGGCACAGCAGAAACAAAACCCATCGCCAGCAGAACCAGATCTGCTTTGATCTCGAATTCACTGCCGGGCACTTCGCTCATCTTATAGCTGCCATCAACAAAGTCCCAGCGAACTTCGGCACAAATGGCTTTCTTTACAACGCCACCTTCTCCAATGAGCTTTTTAGTAACCACAGCCCAGCGGCGGTCGCAACCTTCTTTATGAGAGGTGCTGGTACGCAGCACTCGCGGCCAATATGGCCAGGGATTACTCACATCGTCGCGTTTCTCTGACGGCTTGGACAATATCTCGATCTGGGTGACTTTCTTAGCACCATGACGAATGGAAGTTCCAACGCAGTCGCTGCCGGTATCGCCACCACCTATAACCAGAACATTTTTACCCTTAGCTGTAATGATCTCACTGGCAGGTATCTTATCTCCCAGATTTATCTGCACCTGCTGCTTGAGCAATTCCAGAGCAAAGTGAACACCTTTAAGCTCCCTGCCCTGGCATTCCAGGTCACGCGGCTTGCCGGCACCAATGGTCAGACAGACAGCATCAAAACTTCTCTTAAGATAGTTTGCCGAAATATCAACACCGACATTCACGCCAGTCTTGAAATCGACACCTTCAGCCCGCATCTGATCGAGCCGGCGGTCAATAACGCTCTTTTCCAACTTGAAATTCGGAATACCATAGCGCAGCAATCCGCCGATACGGTCGTCCTTCTCAAATACGGTTACATCGTGACCGGCGCGTGCCAACTGCTGAGCAGCGGCCAGCCCGGCAGGACCAGAACCAATTACCGCTACCTTCTTGCCTGTCTTTACCGCAGCAGGCATCGGCTTGATCCAGCCTTCGGCCCAGCCGCGTTCGGCGATCTGGTTTTCAATATGGCGGATCAGAACCGGGTCATCATTGAGGTTCAGCGTGCAACTGGCCTCGCATAATGCCGGGCAGATACGGCCGGTAAATTCCGGAAAGTTATTTGTGCCATGCAATACATCGAGCGCTTCACGCCATCTGCCGCGATACACCAGGTCATTAAACTCTGGTATCTCATTACAGAGTGTGCAGCCCATGCTATGACAGAAGGGAATACCGCAATCCATGCAACGAGCCGCCTGACATTTCATATCTGCTTCGCTCAGGTTAACTTCCATCTCGCGAAAGTCCTTTACCCGCTCATCGATCGGGCGATATCCAACTTCCTGACGCTTATAATCTATAAATCCTGTTGGCTTTGCCATTATTTATATACCTCCTCTGTTGCCGGAGTCTGATCTGTCGCTCTGGACTCTTTCTCTTTCATTCTCTGCATCGCCTTACGATAATCGATTGGCATTACTTTAACGAACATACCTACTGCACCATCCCAGTTATCCAGCAGGCGTTTAGCCTGAGCTGAATTAGTCCACTGATAATGCTTGAGTACCAGACTTTGCAAAATCGCCTTGTCCTCATCCTGCCAGACACTTTCCAGATCTACCATGTCCAGATTACACAGAGTATCAAACAACTGATACTCATCATATACATACGCTATACCACCGCTCATGCCCGCGGCAAAATTTCGACCGGTAGTACCCAATACCACTACAGTACCATTGGTCATATATTCACAGCCATGGTCGCCTACGCCTTCGACAACTGCCGTGGCTCCACTGTTACGCACAGCAAAACGCTCACCGGCCAGACCATTGATAAACACCTCACCACTGGTAGCTCCATAAAGCAGGGTGTTGCCCGCAATTATATTATGCTGAGCCTCAAACGGACAGGCCTCGGGTTTCTTCACCACGATCCGGCCGCCTGACAGGCCTTTACCCAGATAGTCATTAGCATCGCCAGTCAGGTTCAGTGTAACACCCGGACACAACCAGGCGCCAAAGCTCTGACCGCTTGACCCTCTGAGCTTTATCTCCAGGGTATTATCCGGCAAACCGCCAGCACCATGCTTCTTCACTATATGATTACTTAATATAGTGCCTACTGTTCGATATATGTTCTTGGTCTCAAGCTCGATAACAGTCTTTTCCTGCTTCTCAATAGCCGGCTTTGACTTCTCAATAAGCTGCCAGTCAAAACTGTTGGTCAGCGGATTTTCCTGCTTCTTAGAGCAATACAAAGTCTCGCCTTTGGCAACTTCCGGAACGGCAAAGATCGCACTAAAGTCAAGACCCTCTGCCTTCCAATGATTGATAGCTTTCTCACGAGCTAAATACTGAACCTGGCCTACCATATCGTTAAACTTACGGAAGCCCAGCTTTGCCATCAGCTCACGAACCTCTTCGGCAATAAATAACATGAAATTTACCAGATGCTGCGGGTCGCCCATAAACTTCTTACGCAGACATTCAGTCTGAGTGGCCACGCCCACCGGACATGTACCCAGATGACACTTACGCATCATTACACAACCCAGCGATACTATTGCCATTGTGCCAAAGCCAAATCGCTCTGCGCCCAGCAGGGCAGCTATGACCACATCACGACCGGTCTTCATCTGGCCATCGGCCTGAACTATTATACGATCACGCAAACCATTGAGTACCAATGTCTGCTGCGTCTCTGCCAGACCCAGCTCCCAGGGCAGACCGGCATGCTTGATCGACGACAGAGGACTTGCTCCTGTTCCGCCATCAAAACCGGCTATCAATACCTCGTCGGCATTGCCCTTAGCTACACCGGCAGCTACCGTTCCAACACCAACCTCTGATACCAGCTTCACTGATACCTGGGCACCATTGCTGGCACATTTCAGGTCATAGATCAACTGGGCCAGATCTTCGATAGAATATATATCATGATGCGGCGGCGGTGAAATAAGTGTTACCCCCGGCGTTGAATAACGCAAACGGGCAATCTCCTCTGATACCTTATGACCAGGTAACTGTCCGCCCTCTCCGGGCTTGGCCCCCTGAGCCATCTTGATCTGCAACATTTCAGCGCGTGACAGATAATCCATCGTCACACCAAATCGGCCGGAAGCCACCTGCTTGATCTTACAGGCACGATCATCGCCATTGACATCAAGCTGATAACGAGCCGGATCTTCGCCGCCTTCACCAGTATTACTGCGGGCCCCAATCCGGTTCATCGCTATAGCCATCGCCTCATGGGCCTCTTTACTGATCGAACCATGCGACATAGCACCAGTACAAAAACGCTTAACTATCTCACTGGCAGGCTCAACCTCTGACAAAGGCACTGGTGTGCCGGGTACAAAGTCAAACAGACCGCGAAGTGTGCAACGACGACCTGACTGATCGTCAATAACTTTAGTGTATCTCTTAAAGATAGAATAGTCATTATTACGCACCGCCTGATGAACCAGGGCAATAGCTTCAGGACTGAGTAAATGCTGCTCGCCATTTTTACGATATGAATATTCGCCACCATGCTCCAGGTCCATCTTGCCCGGCTCCTGCTGACCCCATGCCTCGGTATGACGCATCAGAGCCTCGCGAGCGATCTCATTGAGACCTATACCCTGGATACGAGAAGCCGTGCCGGTAAAGTATGCATCAACCACATCTCGGTTAATACCAACACACTCGAACAACTGGGCCGCATGATAACTACGCAGGGTTGATATGCCCATCTTGGATATTGTCTTTAATATGCCCTTCTTTATCGATACCACATAATGATCTGTCAGTGTGCTTTCTTCTATAGTCGCAGGTATATCTCCCTGCTGACGCATCATATTGATCGCTTCCAGAGCCAGATATGGATTTACCGCATTGGCACCAAAACCACATAACAGACAGAAATGATGTACCTCTCGTGCATCACCTGTCTCAATTACCAGAGCCGCTTCACCCCTCAGCCCCCGATTGAGCAAACCATGATGCAGACCAGCTGTTGCCAGCAATGAGGGAATAGCTGCCTTCTCAGGGCCAAATGCACGGTCACTGACTATGATCAGCGAAGCTCCGTTATCAATCGCCTTAACCGCATCATCTATCAGCTTGTCCATTCCCACTTTCAATGCCTTACCAGGTTCTGTTGCCCTGGCATCAAATACCGCATCTATGGTCGCAACCTTGAAATCTTCTCTGTCCAGCTTACGCAACACCTCTATATCTTCATTGGTCATGATCGGATGCGGTATCTTCAACTGACGACAATAATCCGGCGACTCTGTCAGCAGATTTCGCTGCTTGCCTATATATGACATCAGACTCATTACCATGCCTTCACGCAGCGGATCGATCGGAGGATTGGTTACCTGAGCAAATAACTGCTTGAAGTAATAGAACATGTTCTTTGACTTATTACTCAATACCGCCAGCGGGGTATCTGTACCCATCGAACCTACCGGCTCCTGGCCATCAACAGCCATTGGCTTGAGCAGAACATTAAGCTCTTCCCGGGTATATCCAAAGCCCTTGAGCAATCTGGTCGTCTCTTCCGGACAGGCATTACCCAGCTTCTTTGGCTGGAACATACCCTCCAGCTCAATCCGATTCTCATCGAGCCAGCGACGATAGGGCTTCTGCCGAGATATCTTACTCTTGATCTCATTGTCAGTTATTATGCGGCCGGCTTCAGTATCAACCAAAAACATCTTGCCCGGCTGAAGACGACCCTTACGCTGGACCTGCTCATCGGGAAATACCTTAACGCCTGCTTCACTGCCCAATACCATTATGCCATCTGTAGTTACAACATACCGGCATGGACGCAGACCATTACGGTCCAGTGTTCCGCCCACTACCCGGCCATCTGTAAATACCATAGCCGCTGGTCCGTCCCAGGGTTCCATTATCGATGAATGAAACTCATAGAACGCCCTCTTATCGGTACTGATATGATAACGCGGACCAAAGGCCTCCGGGATCATCATCATCATCGCATGGGGCATACTCCGGCCTGACATTACCAGCAATTCCAGTGCATTGTCAAAGGTGGCCGAATCACTATGACCCGCTGTCAATATCGGCTTTATGTCCTTGAGACTCTCGCCCAACAGCTCACTCTCCAAACGATGCTCACGAGCACGCATACGATTATAATTACCGCTAAGAGTATTGATCTCGCCATTATGCGCTATACAACGGAACGGATGCGCCAGACGCCAATTTGGAAATGTATTGGTACTGTAACGCTGATGTACCAATGCCAAAGCACTTACCATACGCTCATCATGCAACTCAGTATAATATTCAAACAACTGCGGTGCCAGGAACATACCCTTATAGCATATCGTCCGGCTACTCATCGAGGTTATATAAAAATCTTCCGCCTCTTTACCCAATGCCTTCTCGACTGCCAGCTCTGTAGCCCGGCGAACTATAAACAACTTACGCTCTAATGCATCGCCGGTCAAGCCGCAACCATCAATGAACATCTGACGGATCGAGGGCTCTGCACTTCGTGCTATCTCGCCCAGACAACTACTGTTACCCTTAACCTCACGCCAACCCAGCACTTTCATGCCATATTTCGCTACATTCTCCTCCAGCTTCTTATCGCAACGATGACGCAGAGCATTGTCTTTTGAACCAAATACCATCGCTACGGCATACCCGCCTCGTTCCGGAAGCTCAAATCCTGCCTCCTCTACGAAAAACTCATGCGGTATCTGAAACAATATTCCCGCTCCATCACCTGTCAGACCGTCACTACCGGCCGCTCCCCGGTGCTGTATATTCAACAATATCTCACTGCCGATCTCTATGATATTGTGGTCTCGCTTGCCCGATATATTACATACCGCGCCGGTTCCACAGGCATCATGTTCATTCCGCGAATTGTACAGGCCAAATTCCTGGGGCTGCTGTCGCATACTCACTGGCTATCTCCTAAATTTATTATTTACCTACTACTACCTGTAGT
>JAFGDI010000158.1 GCA_016932145.1 Sedimentisphaerales bacterium | reverse complement strand
CTATAATTGTAGCTGATTTTAAAATAATGTAACATAATGCAATGCGGTGTATTTATTTAAGTACTTTAATCGTAATTGCTTATAGTTATTTAGGCTTTTGTGTGTCGTCTTTTCTTTTATGGAAATAATATTCTAATTGCTTATGGGCGATACTTCACATTGTAGGAGATAGTTACTAACATTGAATTATGATATTGGAAAGTAAGATGGAACCAGATCACAATATACTTTTTGTTGATGACGACAGCAGGTTGCTCCGTGGGTTGCAGCGTGCTTTAGGCTCACAGGTTGGGTTTGGTCTGTATTTTGCTCAGAAAGGCGAAAAGGCTTTTGATATTATAAGAAAAAATAAAATAGACTTTGTTGTTTCTGGCGTAAAGTTAGGAGATATGACTGGCAGTAACCTCTTAGAGAAGGTCAGGCGTATTAATCCTGCCAGCGTCAGAGTGATGTTTGCCAGTAATGAAGAAAAAGAAGAGCATAAGGGAAACAGTCCGGTTCATATGTATATTGACCGTCCTTGTGATTGTACCGGTCTTATGCAGAAACTACAAAAGGTTAGCAGTCGCTGGTCTAAGGCAACGGCAAATTACCGTCAGATGGTGGCAAATGCCCAATTACCGCCTTTGTTAAATGCGACTATTGATTATGTTGAAAAATGTAATGTCTTAGATACTGAAAATACAGAGTTAATTAATATTCTGGCAAAAGATCCTGGTTTTCTTTCTCTGGCAATTTACAGGCAGAGGAGGAATATGGCCGGATTCGTTTTTAACGATCTGCCGGATATGGTAGTAAAATTACTTAATAGAGACAAAGCTTTGCATAATGGGTTGCTTGCTTGCGGTTCGATCAGAAGAATTGGGGATACAGGGCTTGTAAGTTTACAGAGTGAAATTTATGAGCATTGCGTATCGACCGCAAAATTGGCTTGTAAAATTGCCAGTGAAAGATTTGGGGAGGGCACTGTTATTACAAGCCGTGCTATGTTAGCCGGATTGCTGCACGATATTGGTAAGCTGATAATAGCTGAACAATTTCCACAGCAATCCCGGTTAACTGTTCCTGACTGTCAGGCAGCTCATGAGGTATTATCGGCAAACGAACTGATTGCAGACCATCGTCTGCTGGCAAGCCTGCTTTTTAGCTTATGGGGAATGCCAGAAGATGTAGTTGATGCAATAGCACATAACAATAGCTACAATCCAATTGGAAACAATAATTATGTTTATGATATTCTGATAGAAGCTGACTATATGGCTACTGCAATGTTAGTTGGTAGTGAAAGTGGATCAGATTTTGGGGTTTAATATGGGAAAGTCCGGCATAATAGTCCGAATTACAGGAGAATTAAAATGAGTTATAAACTACTTTTTGTTGACGACGATCAGAAGGTAACACAGGGTATAAGACGCAATCTGGAAGACCTTGATTATGAGATATTTACCGCTCAGTCTGGTGCTGAGGCTTTGGAAATACTGGCTCAGAATCAGATTTCGGTTGTCGTTTCTGATGAAAAGATGCCGGGCATGACTGGTGCAGAGTTTTTATCTAAGGTCAGAGACACTTACCCTGATACCGTCAGGATAATATTGACCGGACAGGCCAGTCTGGAAGCAACGGTTAAGGCTATAAACGAAGGGGAAGTTTATAGATTCCTGCTCAAACCCTGTAATGCTACTGAGCTTATCTTTACGATCAGGCAAGCCTTGAAACAACGAGAGCTGGTCGTTCAATGCAATAAACTCCTGGACCTTACTCGCAGGCAAAGTGAGCTGTTACAGAATCTTGAGTCTGAATGCCCGGGTATTTCTGATGTTAAAAAGAATGAAGATGGGGCAATTGTTATTGAAGAACCATCTGATGATATTGACTCGCTCATAAACAATATCCAAAGAGAGGTTGAACGCGGGGAGGCTATGTTTTTTGACTGGTCCTGCTCTAACGGTGGATCGAAAGGTACCTCAGGACACCATGTAGAGGATCCTACCGCATATAATATTGATCTGGGTGAACCAGATGAAGGTGATACTAAAAAGAGCAAAACCAAGGAAAATGTTGATATCGATCAGATGTATTACTGATTGCTAATTATCTGACGCTGAATTTGCATTTCTTCTTTAGAATAGTTGTGTTTGTTATTGCATTCTCCAATACTGGGATAGCTTATTAAAGAGCTATCCTTTTTTTATTATGCGGCTCAACCTTTTTCAGCTTTAATTTATGCGTTAAATACAAGTTTTATCTGAATAAATGTGCTATAAATGTCTTAAATATCCTGTTTTTTCATAATTGCACAAATGTTATATTAGATTGTAAGCAAAAGCGGCTAATGCAACATAGGTTTGTTGCTTAGTATAGCAAGAGGGGGTAGATAGGATAAGTGCTTATCTGACCAATATTTAAACGAAGAGAGAGTACAGGACCCATGGCAGGATCATTTTTCAGGTTATTTATAACTCTATTTTTATTCAATATATTAGCTATTGAGTGCGTTTATGGTGCTACGGTGCAGAATTTTCAGGGTGGTACTGGGCAGACTGGCTATGTATTGAGCCAGTATGGATCAGCTCCGGGAGCTTCTGTGGTATCAGGTACTATACGAATGCTCAGTGGGGTTGGCAACCAGAGGAATGTTATTGCCTTCAATCGGAGTGATATTGGCAAATATAGCCGAATTGTTGCCCAGTGGGATATGAATATTGGTTCTGGCGCAGATGGGTATAATTTTAGCTTGTTAAATACCGCTAGTTATGGTGTCAGTGGTGCTCGCGGTGATATAAGCTATGAGGAAGAGCCTGTTCTGACAAATTCTTTTTCAGTGGCTTTTGATATATATTGCCCGGATGATTATCAGAGATTAGGTTCCCATGAGATATCTTTGCATCTTAATGGTGTAGAGCGTGCCAATAAGCACTGTAGTCTTGACTATCGTGAAAGTAACCGGCATGTAAATCTGGAGATAGATTTTGTAGCAGGCGGAGCTGAAATCACTTTGGCGGTGGGTGGTACTGTTGTTTATGATAAGTATTTTCTCGCCGGGTTGTTTCCCTATGAAAGCCGGGTTGCCTTTGGTGCCCGGACAGGTGGCATAGCCACTAGTCTGAATCTTGATAATATCAATGTGGTTTATACTGAGCCTGTAACTCAAGTCGAGGCTCCTGTTGTTGTTCGTACTTTTGATAAGAAATTTGTTAATATGAATTATCGCGATGTCTCGCAGAATTTCAATTTCCCGCCTGCCGGTCAGGTCTATGAACGGGTTGTAATGAAATTTACTGTAGAAGAGCCGGCAAACGGCTGGGACCCGTGGGATCGCCTTATGAATATCAGTATATGGGATGGTGGTACTCGCTATGAGATAGCCCGTTTTATGACTCCTTATTCTAAGGCGGGGACATGGTATGTCGATGTTACCGATTACCAGATATTCCTTAATGGTAACCGCAAGATGAGTATGTTTTGTGATACATGGATAAATGAAGAAAACAAAGGATACTTATTTACTACCGAGTTTGAATTTTACAAAGGTAATCCCACACGAAAGGTGATCGGTATTCAGAATCTCTGGGTTGGAACTCCGATGTATGGCGATCTGAATGACCAGACTATGTCAGGGTTCTTTACCGATAAAAGTATAACTATACCGTCTAATGCAACTGGTTCTAAGCTGCGATTTATGGTAACAGGTCATGGCCAGAGACCAAATGCTGATAATGCGGCCGAATTCCTCGTACGCAGTCGTACAGTGACAGTAAATGGAAGCAGCTACTCAAATATACTATGGAAAAATGATTGCTATTTGAATCCTTGCCGGCCTCAGGGCGGAACCTGGACATATAGTCGTGCAGGTTGGGCCCCCGGCGATATGGTAACTCCCTGGGAGATTGATATAAGCAATAAGGCCGCTGCCGGATCTGTTGCAGCCATAGACTATACCGCTGAACCATTTTATAATGCCACACCTGATTGGGGTAATGTCTCACGGCATTGGGTTGAATCGCAGATAGTGTTTTATCAGGATATCTATGCGCCAGCGATGATGCTTGATCTGGCAATGGATGATAATGCAGGAATGCAGGTGTCTGATAGCTCTGGCAATGGATTCAATGGCGAAATGACTAACATGGATAGTTCCACCGCCTGGACTACTGGGGCAAAATGTGGGGCATTGACTTTTGATGGTATAAATGATTATGTGGAGATTCCAGGATTCAAAGGCATACCTGGCTCAGGGCCGCGCAGTTGCTCTGCCTGGATAAAAACTAATAAAGCAGGCGGTCAGATAATAGGTTGGGGTGACAATGTTGCTACGGGGACCAGATGGGTTGTAAGGGTAAATGCGACCGGTACCTTGCGAGTTGAAATATATAACGGCTACCTTTTTGGTAATACTGTTATATCTGATGGCAAGTGGCATCATGTTGCGGTTGTTTTGCCTGATGATGGTAGTCCGGATGTCACAGAGGCTTTGCTTTATGTTGACGGCGTCAGAGATACAATAGCTGGCCAACTTTCGGCAAGGGTTAATACTAATGCAAACAATACGGTTAAACTAGGTGTTCATCTTCCATTGTCTGCAAATTATTTTTCAGGGCAAATAGACGATGCCAGAATATATAGTCGGGCTCTGAGTCAGAGCGAGATTATTGCTATGTACAACGAAGTTGCTATGGCTGCCGATTTTAACAATGATGGTATTGTTAATATTGCAGATTTTGCTACATTGTCACAACATTGGCTCAGTCAGTATAATGACCTTAACTGTGATGGCATAGTCGATATAACTGATCTGTCACTTATGGCAAACTGGTGGCTTTCGGTGCGGTAAGGTATGTTCAGCCAATATTCTGAATAAAACCATACTTACAAAATATCATTCTGATTTTGCTCGCCCTGGGCTGTATTGTTGTCTTTGGCTGGATGGTATTCCAGCCAGAGGCCGGTTGGGTCTATTTCCAGTTTGCCCATGTCTCGTTGCAGTTCCAGTTCGGCCAGTCGATATGAGATGACGCTGGCAGTGATATTATTTCTGGCACTGAGTAAGGATTTTTCAGCATCGAGCAGATCACGCATCTGAATGCGCCCGGCTTCCAGGAACATGTTTGTACTGCGAACCCGGTCTTCGGCGAGTCTTACGGATTCAGCTTGAATCTGTAGGCTGTTTCTCTGGTCTTTGAGATTTCTCAAACCGCGTCTTATCTCCAGTTTTACCTGATCTTCAAGGCTCTGAAGGTCTCGTACCGTTTTTTGGAGGTTTATATAACTTTCACGATACTCATTTCTTTCCCTGGTTCTTTCGAGGGGGAGGTCCAGGGTAAATAATGCCTGATATCTGCCATTGTCAAAGGCCAGCCCGTTATCTGAACCATTAGTTGAGGCACTGCCGCCAAAGTTGGCTTTACCCAGCAGGGTAAGTTCTGCCCGCAGTTGATCAGCTTTAACTACTACAGCTCTTTGCCTGTCATAAACTTTTCCCTGGGCATTTTTTATATCCAGTCGGTTGTTAAGAGCAATGTTTATAGCTTCTGACTCATCAAGTTCAAAGGGGCCGGGTATATCGTTAAATTCTATCTTTGTATCTCGGGCAGGGGTAAGGTCAATATTTAGTGCTTCTTCGGTATAAGCGATAACTTTCGCCAGTTCGCTGCTGTCTAGCTCCACTTGTGCATCTGTAGGCAAACCCAGCATATTTTTGAAAGAATCGAGAGTTGTTTTATAGGTTTCGACCGAGCTGAGCCAGCTGTTTCTGGCACTAAGTTCGTCCTGAATGGCCTGATCCCTTTCGATATTGGTCATTCTGCCAGCCTCCGCCAGTCTGCGTGAGCGTGCGGCAGATGTTTTAACGCTTTCATAGTTTGCTTTGGCATTAGCTATCTGATTGCCCTGCTTTAGCACATTGTAATATGCAGATATAATATTTATAGCGAACTTCTTTTTGTATCTTTCAAATTCAGAAACCGCATATACCAGATTTCGCTGCGATTGTGTGAGGTTTTCCGTGACGATATGCTCACCAGAGCCTCGCAATAGAGGAATGGTAATAGAAACCTCAGAAGAAGTTCCTCTGCCTACGGCCTTATCTGGTGTAAGTATCTGGGCCAGACTAACAAAAATACCGGCGGATATTTCCGTACCATTTGCCAGTTTCTTTGATGCCTTGATATTGCCGGTATTAGAAAGTGTATTAACCGTATTAGGTTCATTAGTATTGGTAAGAGAATGCTCACTTCCTGCTGAAAATATGCTGTCAAAACCATGTTCAGTCAGGTCGAAAGACAGAGCAGTGGCAAAAACCCGTTCTTTTTCCGTCTGATACTCGAAATTATGAGCTGCTGCCATCTGCAGGGCATCGTTCAGCGAAACTTTTAGTGGCTCATGATACAGGCTCTGGTCTGCTAGTTGCTCGACAGGTGCCGGGTATTCTTTTTCCGGCCAGAATTCAGGTTTTTCCAGATTTTCAAATCCCAGTGACGCCGGGCAGGAATACGGCAGGCCCTGAGCTTCCATTAAGCGACGGCGAAGTTGATCTTCGGCGGTTTCGATAGTAAATACAGACTCTCGGCTAAAAAGCTCTTTTTCCGTTTTGTGTATGAGCTTATAGGCACTCTGGTCAGCTTCCTGACGATACTCATAAGGTTTTTTGCAACCAGAGGTCAGTCCTAAAGAGGCCAGAGTAATACTGGCTAATATTATATCGAGTCTTTTATTGTGCATTATGGATGCTCCCGTAGCTTTGGTATGGATCAGGAGGGTTATTGCTGTAAATATATAGCAGTTTATGTCAGGTGGGTCAGGAAACGATGTCCTGTATTTTGCTGTCGATCTCGGTCTTGACCTTATTCATCATCTCAACAAAATCAACTTCTTTTATGCTGATCTGTTTAAGCGTTTCATTATTGGCCATTTTCTGCTCAATATCGCGCAGTGCGTGCTTATCGTCAACTTCGATCGGCTTACCGGCTGATTCCAGATTATGTATGTGTTCTATTTGTTTTTGATAGGCTTTGAGTAAGTTACTGGCCTGTTCATCCTTGTCCAGAACCTGCTGCATTTCTTTCAGGGATTTGGTACGCGGGTGATTGGCTATCATCTCACCAAGTTTTCTTGCTAGTTCTATTACTTCCTGCATAAATTTTCCTCCGGGCTTATCAGGTATGCCCGTTTGCATAACGAGATTAAACTATATTTATTGCATAAAAAAGGCCGGCATAATACCGGCCTGAAATTCATTTCTCAGAGAAATAGCAAATACAGCTTATTTACTCTTAACTTCTTATTTTTCCATGATTTCAGCGGTCTTTGCCTTGGCGATCTCATCGGCCTTATCGACATATTTCTTGGTTATTGTGTCCATTTCTTCTTTGCCGCTGTCACGCATGTCTTCGGTTATGGCCTTGTCTTTTTCTGCCTGATCAAGAGATTTGTTACCATCTCTTCTTACATTTCTTATGTTGATCTTGGCCTGTTCTGCCATCTGCTTGACCTGATTGGCCAACTGGCCACGGCGTTCACCGCTTAATGGTGGTATTGCCAGACGAATTATGCGCCCATCATTCTGCGGGTTAAGACCCAGATTGGCAGCTATTATCGCCTTTTCAATCTCTTTAATACATGAGGTATCAAATGGCTTGATTACTATGAGATTGGCTTCCGGGGCCGATAGATTAGCCAACTGATTCAGAGGAGTTGATGCACCATAATATTCAGCGGTCAGATTTTCTACCAGGGCTGTAGAGGCCCGTCCGGTTCTGAGGCCCTTGAGCTCATGTTTAAGATGGTCCAGTGATTTGCTCATCTTATCTTCTGATTCTAAAAGTATCTCTTCTACCGATATCTGTTCGTCTGCCATAAAATTGTCCTTTTAACTTGTCCTTGTTAATTTTTACTGTTTGTCAGTTTTGGGTTACTTTATTAACCGGCATTAGTCACTCTAGTCCCGGCATTGCCGCCTTTTACCACATTTTCCACCATTCCAGGCTTCATGAGGTTACAGACGATTATGTCTATATGGTTTTCTTTGCATAAAGTTATTGCACTATGGTCCATTACCTTCAAGTCGTCTTTTATTACCTGATCAAAGGTCAGTTCCTGATAAAGTCTGGCTGATGGATCTTTCATTGGGTCTGCGGTATATACGCCATCAACTTTAGTTGCCTTTATTACTACATCAGCATCGATCTCAACGGCTCTGAGGGCGGCACAGGTGTCTGTAGTGAAAAAGGGGTTGCCTGTTCCACCGGCCAGAACCACTATCTTGCCTTCATTTAACAGAGTTTTGGCCCGGCGACTGGTAAATCGGTCGCAGACGGCGAACATTTCTACTGCCGAGAGGGTTACCGCCGGGGCTCCCATGCCGGTTAGTACATCTTGCAGGGCCAGTGAATTTATCACTGTTGCCAGCATGCCCATCTGATCGGCAGTTACCCGCTCAATGGTGGTTTTGCTGTTAAGCGTAGCTCCCCGCACTATATTGCCAGCACCACATACCAGTGCTACCTGCAATCCGGCCTTGCTTAATGCTGCTATTTGCTCACAGACAGCATTAATCTCTTTCGGTTCAAGGCCTATACCGCCGCCACTGAGGCCTTCGCCGCTTATCTTCAATAATACTCGTTTATATTTGAGTTTATCGCTCATATTCCGTAATCCTTTACCGGGTAATTGTTTATGCTTGTCTGACCTGATAGGTTCAGCTTTGCCTGCCTCATTGTAAGTCTGCATTGTAATAAGGTTTTAACGCTCAGGCAATAATAAAATCGTGGTCTTAAAGCCTGAGACTGACTAACTAGATCGCTGCGGCTCCGCCCAATACTTTTGTTGCCAGTGTCACGATAACATAGGCAACATAGATTACCATGACCAGATAGAATAGTAGATTCATGGTGCTGCAAAAACTCTTGAGGTGAAATTTACCCTGTTCCTGGTATATTTCGGCCAGTTTTTCCGTTGTCGCTTCCATAGTACCGGAAACTTCGCCTACTTTCCATAATTCAACAAAAGTTGTGGGCAGTTCCCGGCTAAAACCATCTGAAACCTGTTTGCCTTCTTTAACTTTTTCGATACATCGGCTGAAATGCCGCGATATTATCTGATTACCCGTAGCACTGCATGCCAGTTCCACTGATCTGTCTTCTGGCATTCCCGAACGATATGCCAGATTGATCACGCGGGCAAATCGCCCCAGTGCTATTGAGCCCACCGCTTTACTGAGCCAGGGGATCCGGCACGCCAGCAGATCGACTACATAGCGGAGCGGGCCTTCATTGGGCGTGCGGGTAACTATCAGGTACAGGCTCAAAAGGGGTATGTACAGAAATGACAGCTTGATTATTACTTTGGTCAGGTAACCGTTGAATACCAGACCCTGGTTCAGAAAATTCTCCGCCAGCCCGCCAATTATGACCGCGGCATGATATAAAAAAACAGTATAAGTAAAGCGGCCCAGAGCCTCCATTACTATTTGCTTGCGATTTTCATGCTCATCTGCCAGAAGCCGCAGGGCCAGGGGTAGATTGCCAGTGTGTTCTGCGGCTTTGATTATGTTGATATCCAGCCTGCTGAACAAACCAGGGCTTTGGGCAAAACCTTCGGAAATTGTGCCGCCTTTATTGACGACCTCTCTGGCAAGTTCCATGGCTTTGCCGTATTTTCGGTTCGAGGTGCTGATGCTGAGCGATTTTCTCAGGTCAACTCCGCTTTCGTTGAGGCTTGCCAGGTTCCGGTATATCATAGCATGATGTTTGGACATGATCTTCCCTTTTAGCCAGACTGTAGAAAAGCCCCAGGGACTGTAAGTCATAGTAGCTAACTCACTTACCTTGGGGCTTTTACGCTTATTTACTCAGTTTATCCTGCAATTGCTGATCCTTTTCAAAAACAGCTTTGGCCATATCTTTTTTATATTGTTCGAGTTTCTCGGTCAGAACGCTGTCTTCGGTGGCCATTATCTGGACAGCCAGCAGGGCGGCATTTTTGGCGCCGCTTGAACCTGTGCCAACAGTTGCAACTGGTATTCCCGGGGGCATCTGCACCATAGACAGAAGGGCATCGAACCCCTGAAAACTGCCCGAGACCATAGGCACGCCAATAACCGGCAAAGTAGTATGGGCGGCGATAACGCCGGCCAGATGGGCAGCCATGCCTGCTGCGGCGATTATTACCTTTATACCACGATTGCGGGCTGAGGTTGCCATTTTGCAGGTCTCTTCCGGAGTGCGATGGGCACTGGATATGCGACATTCAAACGATACGCCAAAATCATTCAGCACATCCAGACATTTATCCATGGTTGCCAGGTCACTGTCAGAACCCATAACCACTAAGACATCTACTTGTTTGCTCATTTATAACTCCATTATTTTCAGTTAAATTGTAGTTATTTTCGTACAACGCCTGCATTATATCAAATTATTGTTTTTAGGGTAGTTTTTTTCAACCAGTCTTTTTCGTAACCGTTCACACGGTTACAGTAAAAAGTAGCAAGTAATCGGGATAGGCTATAAGCTGCGGGTGGGGGGATTATTGTTTGCTAATTGGTGGTTTTGGTGTTAAAATGGCGGTTTGTTTTGGAATTGATTATGGGCATGGATAGCTGACAGATGCTTTTTGACAGAAAAAGACAAAAAAATGATAATATTCTGAATTTTACCGCTATGGTTGATGTGGTATTTCTCTTACTTATCTTCTTTTTGTGTACCAGTTCGCTAAAGTTGCCGGAAAGTCAGATAAAGGCGGCTTTGCCGGGCAGAAGCCTGCATGTGCCGGAGTTTCCACCGGTACAGATAGAAATTCGATCCCGGCCGGGTGAATTGGTAGAGGTATTGTGCGATGGTCGTATTTGTCGTAATGATGATTTTTTACTGGCAGAAATAAAGGCACGCAGCGTAATTGCTGATATTCCGGTGATATTTGCCATTGATGAAGGTGTGAAATTTGAGGATGTGGTGCATGTTATGGATATCTGCCGGGCAGGCGGCCTGAAAAGGCTGGCATTACCGGCGGGCAGTTGAATAATGAATAAATGGGTGTGAATTTGATAGCAGAGCGAAAAAAAACAATAATTTTGGCGTTTTATGCCGTATTTTTCTGGCTGATGCCGGTTCTGGTGCAGGCAGAGATAACCGGCGGCTCTGATGTCCG
>JAFGDI010000157.1 GCA_016932145.1 Sedimentisphaerales bacterium | reverse complement strand
TTAGCGTTTACAGATGACAATTTTGAGGCAGAGGTAATTAACTCAAATGTGCCGGTGTTGGTAGATTTCTGGGCACCGTGGTGCGGTCCCTGCCGGATGCTCGGCCCGGTAATAGATGAACTGGCGACAGCTAATGCCGGTAAAGTTAAGATCGGCAAGGTAAATACCGACGACAATCGTGAAATATCTTTGCGTTTTGGCATAAGTTCTATCCCAACGATCATGATCTTCAAAGGTGGTCAGCTTGTAAAACAGTTTGTAGGCATGACCAGCAAGAACGATTTACAGAGCGCCCTTGATAGTGCAATGTAATATATTATAAAATAAAGAGTTACTTAAAAACCCGCCCATACCAACAGGTAAAAGGCGGGTTTTTTTACGGGAAAATGGTCGTCCGATAACTAAATCATGTCTGAACTATTTTTGTTTTAACCAAATTTCTTTTCATCACCTCCATATTGCGTATTGCACTATAGTCTTATAAAAACACTGATTAAGATAGTGCTAACGGGTCGTATTTCATACTTTTTTATTAAATAATGCAATAAAGCAATTCTGGGTTAGTTAACCGGCATCTGGGCCAAACAAAGAATTAACCCAGGGAACAAAACAGACGAGAAATATTGAGCAAGCAGCTTTGTTGATTTCAGCAGGGAAATGGGCTTGAAGTTGAATAAGTAGAAATCAACCACTGATAAAAATGGTAATCGTTCAGACGATTACGGTTAAAAGTTAAAAGTTAAAGGTAATGGGTTCGCTGATGTGAAGCTATTAAACCTTATAGACAGTCTCGACCAGAGGTGAGTATGCATTACTTTTAACAATAACCGTGAACGGTTACTAAACAAGACTATTTGTCAGTAAAAAGAGAAAAATAAGAGAGAAAAAATGATAATAAAAAGCATCAAGACAAGGGTAGTGCTCTGTTCGGGCGGATGTTTATTGTTTACGGCAGTAGCGATAATATGCTATTCGGTGTTTACGATGAGAAGCAGTGCCCTGGAAAATCAGGACAAGGCAATCAGTCAGGCCCAGGCGTCATTGACACAGGAAGCGCGAAGTCAGGCCGGTGCGATCAAGAATGAGCTGGACAATGCCATGTTCGTAGCGAGAACACTGTCAGAGTCGTTTTCAGGGATAAAGGATCAGACCAATAAGGTGGAGATCGGTCGGGAAGAAGTAAATTCCATATTAAGGATAGTGCTGGCGCGTCATAATAATTTTGTGGGGGTATTTACCGCCTGGCAGGCCGATGAATTTGATGGCATGGACATGGTATTTGCCAATCTGGATGGTCATGACAGTACGGGGCGATTTGTACCATACTGGACCCGAGGCAAAGACGGGACATTCACAGTTAAGCCGTTAACAAATTATGACAGCGGTAATATAAGTAAAGAGAGTCTTCGGCCGGGCGATTATTATCAGATACCGGCTGAGACAAAATCAGAATATATAGTAAATCCGCACAAGTATGAGGTCAATGGTCAGGAAGAGCTGATAACGACGGTGGTCTGCCCGATAGTGGTAGATGGTGTATTTTATGGCATAACCGGGATAGATGTCCGGCTTGATGCAATGCAGAGTCAGACAGATAATGTTGAAGATTTTTATGCCGGTAACGGGCAGATAACGCTGATCAGTAACAATGGTGTGATAGCAAGCATGACCAATCGTCCGGCGATGCGTGGTGAAAAGATCGAGACTGTGTATCAGGACATAAACAGCAGGAAAATAAGTGAGCTTAGCGTAAAGGGAGTGGAAGTAGATAGTCTGTTAAGTCAGGAAGAGCAAAAGATATATCGGGCATTGGTATCAATACCGGTGGGTCAGTCGGAGAGTAACTGGGCGGTGGTTGCCACAGTACCTGAAGATATAGTATTAGAAGAAGCGCGGGAGCAGATGGCTGATGCTTATGCCAATATGTTCTGGATGATCGGTATAGGTTGCGGATGTTTCATAGCGGCGATGAGTATGCTATGGTATGTATCAGAGAGTATAACCCGGCCGGTACGAACTGCGGCTTTGGACCTGGCACAAACGGCGGGTCAGTTAAGCAGTGCCTCGGCTCAGATCAATAATGCCAGTCGGGAACTGGCTCAGGGGGCAACGGTACAGGCAGCGAACCTGGAAGAGTCATCGGCATCACTGGAGGAGCTGGCCAGTCAGGCAAAGTCAAATGCCAGCAATGCCAATGAAGTAAACGAGCTAATGGTACAGACCAATGAGACCGTAAGCATGACCGGCCAGGCGATGGATAAAATGGTGGCAACGATGAATGCCATATTGGAATCATCGGGCCAGGTATCGAGCATAATAGAGACAATTGAGAACATAGCCTTTCAGACGAATCTGCTGGCCTTGAATGCGGCAGTAGAAGCTGCGCGGGCAGGCGAACATGGCAAGGGTTTTGCGGTGGTAGCTGAAGAGGTGCGTAATCTGGCCCAGCGGTCAGCAGCGGCGGCACAGGAGACCTCTGGCCTGATAGAGACAAATGTAAGACTGTCGAACCAGGGTAATGAATTTGCCCAGGCGGCGGCAGAGAAGATAAAACTGACATTTGATACAGTTACCAGGGTAGGAGATAATGTATCAAATATTGTCTTGTCTTCAGATCAGCAGGCGATCGGAGTTGACCAGATCAATAAGGCGATATCACAGATGGATTCACTTACACAGCAGGTAGCGGCCAATGCAGAGCAATCGGCATCGGCAGCCAGTGAGCTGACAGATCAGTCGATAAGAATGAATACGATAGTGAAAGGACTGGCCGAGCTGGTTGGCAGTGAAGTTTCGATCTGAGCATGAGATTAACAGATCATTTTCTGCGGAAGGTCCGCGGGAATAATAATCATAGAAGCAATGAGAATACATCAGGAGTATGTAATAATGAAGAGCAGCAGAATAATAAAGATGGCCATGTTGTTACTGGCAGGACTGACATTAAATGTAAGTGCGGAGAAGGTTAAGCTCTCCAGTCTTGACTGGGAGCCGTATGTGGGCAAGAAAATAGCTGAGAACGGTTTTGTGTCAGTGATAGTAACAGAGAGCTTTAAGGCGGCGGGCAGCAGCGATATAAGTCTTTTCTTTTTACCGTGGGAAAAGGCAGTAGAAATAACCAAGGTTGGTAATGCCGATGGCTATTATCCGGAATATTATAGTAAGGACCTGGCTAGTGAATTTATTTTATCAGATCCGATGCCGTGCGGTCCACTGGTATTTATCAAGCTCAAGACAACAGAGTTTAAGTACACCGGTAAGGTAGAAGAGCTAAAGCCGTACAAAATAGGTATAGTAGCCGGTTATGTAAATACAGAGGAGATAGACAAGGCAACAGACCTTACCAAAGTTGAGGCCAAAGACGACAGTAGTAATATTATGAACCTGCTGGGCGGTAAGGTAGATGTGGCGATAGTTGATCCGCTGGTGACAAACTATTACATGAAGAATAACAAGGCGATAGCTGCATCATTGGACAAGATAGAAGTAGTAGAGCCTTATCTGGACCATAAGCAGTTGTACATTGCCTTTTCGAGAAAGACAGCAGATGGCGAAGCTAAGGCCAAACTCTTCAATGACGGTCTTAAGAAGATAAAAGAAAATGGCACACTGGAGAGCATACTCAAGAAGTATGAAGTGGCTGATATAGTGAAGTATCCGGCGGAGAAGAAATAAGCAGTTAACCGCAAATGGTTAACAAACAATCAGGTATAAAAATGCTCAATGGGGCAACAAATTAATAAGACAGATATGACTCTGTCGCAATTTAAGGAATGACAAGAATGAAGAAAGTAGTAAGTTTAATTTTAACAGCGTTATGTTTTTCGTTATCGAGTGGCATGGTATCGGCACAGGATATTGCAGAAGAGCCAGCCGGTCTGGGTGTGGCGCTTGACTCGACCTTTGTGAGTAAGTATATGTGGCGTGGTTATGACATTTACGATGACCATGGTGCCTGGCAGCCAAGCGTAACTTTCGATCTGTTTGGTACAGGATTCAGTCTTAATATATGGGGGTCACAGCCGATCGGTTCAGGTAATGAAGAGCTGACAGAAACAGATGTGACTGCGGCGTATTATTTTCAGGCATTCAGTGAAGAGAAATATGCTGTAGATGTGACCTTTGATTTTGTCTATTTTGGCTATCCAAAAGCCAATCATCTGATGGCGGCCCATGAAGCGGAAGTATGGCTGTCGATGCCGAATCTGTTACAGGCAGGAGAGATAGCGATTGTGCCGGGCTATTGTTTTGCGACGATGTGGCCAGACTCATCTGGCGTTGCCGGGGTGTCAGGTGCATTTCATGTATTGAGTCTGGCAGCTAATATGCCGCTGCCGGGCACAGAGCAGGTGATAAGCCTGAGTAGCCAGGCGGTATATAATGATGGCGCCTATGCTGCCGACCACGACTGGTCGAATGCTGCCTTTGGCCTGTCAACCAGTTTTGAGGCAGGGAGTATTTGCATTAAACCATCGCTGAACTATCAGATATCAATGGACGATTCAGTTAACACAGATGACGAGATCTGGGCAGGATTGAGTCTTTCAACGAGTTTCTGATGATCGATTGTTACGGTAAGTAATAAGCGAGTTTTTAGAAAAGTTAAAAAGCACATAAGAGTCTGTTTTGTTGGGACTTTTATGTGCTTTGTTTTTTGGGTTAACCGTAAACGGATGCTAAAAAAGTAGTAATTGTTCACACGATTACGGTGAAAAGTCAGTTGAATGTTGTAACAGTAAATATAATCCTCTATCTGGGTATCGGGCAATCTGTTAGT